>JAFAIY010000563.1 GCA_019236485.1 Comamonas sp.
GCCTGATCGACAACGTGCTGCGTCCGCTGCTGGTCGGCAAGGACACCAAGATGCCCGACTACATCGTGCTGATTTCCACGCTGGGCGGCATGTCCGTGTTCGGCCTGACGGGCTTCGTCCTGGGCCCGGCCATTGCTGCTCTCTTCATGGCCACCTGGGACCTGTTTGCGAACATGCAAAAGCAGGAGGAGTTGCGGCTGCAACAGGATGGCGCGCACCGACACGCGACGCAGCCGGCCGAGGCCGTGCCGCAGCAGCCGGCGCCCGAGGCGCCCAAGCCGAATCGAATACCGGAAAAGCTAGGCGATAGTTAATACTAAATAACTAGCAAGCAGGACAAAAAACAGCGATTAAGAATCTGTATCGCGACCATTGCAAAAAATTTAAAACCGATAGCAGCCAAGCATTACAGGGCAATGGCGCACGCGCCTACTCAACAATTAAGGGTTTGTAACCACGGGGCGCTGTGGCATGAAACGTAAAATTTACTTTCACACAAAAGCGTTTATCTGAAAAGGTACCCCACAATGGTCCAATTCTCCAGACGCCAGTTCATGAAAGTGACTGGTTCGACTCTGGCGGGTTCCAGCTTGGCGCTGATGGGCTTCTCGCCCACAGCCGCTCTTGCTGAGGTGCGACAGTACAAGCTGTCCGCCACCACGGTCACCCGCCAAACCTGCACCTACTGCTCCGTAGGCTGCGGCATCTTGATGTACTCGCTGGGCGACGGCGCCAAGAATGCCAAGCTCTCGGTCATCCACGTTGAAGGCGACCCCGACCACCCGGTCAACCGCGGCACGCTGTGCCCCAAGGGCGCTTCGCTGATGGACTTCGTCCACAGCCCGCACCGCCTTCAGTACCCCGAATATCGCGCCCCCGGCTCTAGCGAGTGGAAGCGCATGTCCTGGGACGAAGCCCTGGATCGCATCACCAAGCTGCTCAAGGCTGACCGCGACGCCAACTTCGTTGAGAAGAACGACAAGGGTCAGACGGTCAACCGCTGGCTGACCACCGGCATGCTGGCCGCCTCGGCGTCCAGCAACGAGGCCGGCTACATCACGCACAAAGTGGCCCGCTCCTGGGGCCTTCTTGCACTCGACAACCAAGCACGTGTCTGACACGGCCCGACGGTGGCAGGTCTTGCCCCGACGTTTGGCCGTGGAGCGATGACGAACCATTGGGTCGACATCAAGAACGCGGACGTTATTTTGGTGATGGGCGGTAATGCCGCCGAAGCACACCCCTGCGGCTTCAAGTGGGTGACCGAAGCGAAGGAGCACAACAAGGCTCACTTCATGGTGGTCGATCCGCGCTTCAACCGCTCGGCATCCGTGGCTGACTTCTATGCACCGATCCGTTCCGGTTCGGACATCGTCTTCCTCGGTGGCGTGATCAACTATCTGCTCACGAACGACAAGATTCACCACGAGTATGTGAAGAACTACACGGACTTCACCTTCATCGTGCGCGAGGACTTTGCGTTCAACGATGGCATCTTCTCGGGCTACAACCCCGAAAAGCGCACCTACGAAAAAGGCTCGTGGGACTATGAGATGGGCGACGATGGCTTTGCCAAGGTAGACCCCACTCTGCAGCACCCCCGTTGCGTCTTCCAGCTGCTCAAGAAGCACTACGAAAGCTACACCCCTGAAAAGGTGGAGAGCATTTGTGGCACGCCCAAGGAAAAATTCCTGCACGTGTGCGAGAAGCTGGCATCCACCGCTGAAGCAGGTCGCTCGGCCACGATGTTGTATGCCCTGGGCTGGACCCAGCACACCATCGGCGCCCAGATTCTGCGTACCGGCGCCATGATCCAGCTGCTGCTGGGCAATATCGGCGTGGCTGGTGGCGGCATGAACGCCTTGCGCGGCCACTCCAACATCCAGGGCCTGACTGACCTGGGCATTCTGTCCGCTTCCCTCCCGGGATACCTGACGCTGCCCAACGAAGCGGAACAGGACTACCAGGGTTACATCACCGCACGCACGCCCAAAACGCTGCGCCCCGGTCAGATGAACTACTGGCAGAACACGCCCAAATTCCACGTCAGCCTGATGAAGGCCTGGTGGGGCCCTGCGGCGACGGCCGAGAACAACTGGGCATTCGACTACCTGCCCAAGCTGGACAAGCAGTACGACATGCTGCAGGTCTTCGACATGATGTCTCAGGGCAAGCTCAACGGCTACATCGCCCAGGGCTTCAACCCGCTGGCGGCCCTGGCCAACAGCAACAGCGTGCGCGAAGGCCTGAAGAAGCTCAAGTTCCTGGTCATCATGGACCCGCTGGTCACCGAGACTTCCGAATTCTGGAAGAACTACGGTGAGTTCAACGATGTGGACTCGGCTTCGATCCAGACCGAAGTGTTCCGCCTGCCGACCACCTGCTTCGCCGAAGAAGAAGGCTCGGTGGTGAGCTCCTCGCGCGTGCTGCAATGGCACTGGAAGGCTTCCGAGCCCCCAGGAGAAGCCAAGACCGACATCAACATCATGTCGGAGCTGCATCTGCGCCTGAAGGCTGCGTACGAGAAGGAAGGTGGCAAGTTCTCCGAACCCATCACCAAGCTCTACTGGCCCTATCTGCAAGCCAAGCACCCTGGCGCCGACGAGGTGGCCAAGGAGTACAACGGCCGCGCGCTGGTGGACCTGTTCGACCCCAAGGATCCGACCAAGCTCATCCGCAAGGCTGGTGAACAGCTGGGCGGCTTCGGCGAAATGCGCGATGACGGCTCCACCCTGGGTGGCTGCTGGATCTGGGCCGGCAGCTGGACTTCGTCCGGCAACCAGATGGCTCGCCGCGACAACTCGGACCCCAGCGGTCTGGGCAATACGCTGAACTGGGCCTGGGCCTGGCCGGCTAACCGCCGCGTGCTGTACAACCGTGCATCCTGCGACCGCGAAGGCAAGCCGTTCAACCCCAAGCGCACGCTGATCAAGTGGAATGGCAGCAGCTGGGGCGGTATCGACGTGCCCGACATGGGCCCGACCATGCCTCCCGAGACGACCAACCCCTTCATCATGAACCCCGAAGGTGTGGCCCGTCTGTTCGCACGCAAGGGCATGGCCGAAGGTCCGTTCCCCACGCACTACGAAGCGTTTGACAACCCGCTGGGCTACAACCCCATGTACCCCGAGAACAAGCTGGCGGTCAGCAGCCCCGTGATGCGTATCCTGTCCACGGCCAAGGACACCATGGGCGATCCCAAGGATTACCCACATGTGGGCACGACCTATCGCCTGACCGAGCACTTCCACTACTGGACCAAACACGTTCAACTGAACAACATTGTTCAGCCGGACCAGTTCGTGGAAATCGGCGAGGCCCTGGCCAAGGAACTGGGTATCGAGACCGGCCAGCAGGTCAAAGTCAGCTCCAAGCGCGGCTTTGTGAAGGCGGCTGCCGTGGTGACCAAGCGCATCAAGCCCATGAAGATCGATGGCAAGACCATACATCACGTGGGTGTGCCGATTCACTGGGGCTTCTCGTCTACGGGACGCAAGGGCTATCTGGCTAACAACCTGACGGCCTCGGTGGGTGACGGTAACAGCTTGACCCCTGAATCCAAGACCTTCCTCGTGAAGGTAGAAAAGATCTAAGGAGCAGCTGATGTCATCAACCATGTCTTTAGATATCAAGCGCCGCTCGGCCACGACCACGCCCGCGCCCAGCGCGCGTGGCGCCCACTCGGGCGAAGTGGCCAAGCTGATCGACGTCTCCAAATGCATAGGCTGCAAGGCTTGCCAGACCGCCTGCATGGAGTGGAACGATCTGCGTGACGAGATCGGCACGGCCGCGGCCGGCGTCTACGACAACCCGATGGACCTCACGTCGGAATCGTGGACCGTGATGCGCTTTGCCGAGTACGAGAACGAGGCCACGGGCAATCTGGAATGGCTGATCCGCAAGGACGGCTGCATGCACTGCGAAGACCCGGGCTGCCTCAAGGCCTGCCCTTCTCCCGGTGCCATCGTCCAGTACGCCAACGGGATCGTGGACTTCCAGCAGGATCAATGCGTGGGCTGCGGCTACTGCGTGACCGGTTGCCCGTTCAACATCCCGCGCATCTCCAAGAAGGACAACAAGGCCTACAAGTGCACCTTGTGTTCGGACCGCGTGGCCGTGGGCCAGGAGCCTGCCTGCGTCAAGACCTGCCCGACCGGAGCCATCCAGTTTGGCACCAAGGAAGCCATGCAGGAGCAGGCCGCGCATCGCGTGGTCGACCTCAAGGAGCGTGGCTACGAGCAGGCCGGTCTCTACGACCCGCAAGGCGTGGGCGGCACCCATGTGATGTATGTTCTGCATCACGCCGACAAGCCTTCGCTGTACAAGGGCCTGCCCGACGATCCGTCGATCAGCCCCATGGTGTCCCTGTGGAAGGGCGTTGCCAAGCCTCTGGCCATGGCCGCTCTCGGTGCTGCCGCCATCGGCAGCCTGTTCCACTACATCACCAAGGGACCGAACGACGTGTCCAAGGAACTGGAAGACGAAATGGACCGCAAGGACCAAGCCGCGGATAAGGCTGGAAAGGAGGCCCGCTGATGCAACGCAATCCTCGTGACCTCGTGCGCTACACCGCGTCGGAACGTGCCAACCACTGGATCGTAGGCATCTGCTTCATCCTGCTGGCCCTGTCCGGTCTGGCCTTCTTCCATCCTGCCTTCTTCTGGCTGACCAACCTGTTCGGTGGTGGACCCTGGACGCGCATCCTGCACCCCTATGTGGGCGTGGTGATGGGCCTGTTCTTCGTCATCATGGCCTGCCGTTTTGCCAAGCTCAATGTCGTGGAATCCCGCGACATCGAATGGCTGAAGAACGTCAACAAGATGATCGACGGCGACGACCATGACATGCCCGAACAGGGCAAGTACAACGGCGGCCAGAAGCTGCTGTTCTGGGGCCTGGTGATCGGCATGCTGCTCATCGTCATCACGGGCTTCGTGATGTGGCGCGCCTGGTGGACGCTGCCGGTGAACGTGGTGCGGGCCGCCTCCCTGGTCCACGCCGTGGCGGCCGTGTGGATGATCGGCCTGATCATCCTGCACGTCTATGCGGCCATTTGGACGCGCGGCACGATTCGTGCCATGCTCTACGGCACGGTGACCCGCGCCTGGGCCAAGCAGCATCACCGCGGCTGGTACCGCAAGGTGACGGGTGACAACGACTAAGGCTGCACAGCTTTAGTTGCCACCCGGCAACCCGGCCGCCAAGCGTCCAGACGGTGCTTGGCGGCTGAATTTTTTGTAGGACTTACGCAAACGAGCAAGCACACGGGCATTTCCACGAGGGAAATATCTGACCCGAGCCGAGTCTGCGTAAGTCGCGTTTTGGAATCTTTGTCAATGCAACGCATTCTTCAACCTGGCGAGATCGAAGCGCTGGACCACACCAGCTTCCCCCGCGTTCTGCTGCCCGTGGCCGGCAGCCTGTTTGCCGAACGCGCCGCGCGCCTGCGCCAGCTCGCCGATGGCAATCCCATTGCCGACTATCTGCAATTCGTTGCCCAGATCATGGATGCCCAGCACCAGGCCGTGGGCAGCGTGGAAATCGCCGCAGCCGATGCGGCCGGCATCGCGCGCGCACAGGAACACTCCATGCCCCTGCTGCCCGCTGTGGACCATATCGACCCGGCCTGGCAGACCGTGCTGGACAGCATGCTCGACACCCTGGAAGGCACCCAGGGCCTGCCCGCGGCGCTGCAACCCCTGCTGCGGGAGCTGCGCCATCTGGCGCCGGAGACGCGCGACGACATCGCCAAAAAGCTGCTGCAAAAAGAGGTAGCCGCCCGCCATGTGGGCATGGCTCCGTTCATCATGGCCGCGCTGCAGGTGGTATTCACCAAGCGTGCGGCCAGCATCGGCGTCCGGGAAGTGCCCATCACCGACCCGGCCAGCATCTGCCCCATCTGCCCCATCTGCGCCAGCGAGCCCGTGAGCAGCGTGATCCGCATCGGCGGCAAGTCGGCCGGCCATCGCTATCTGCACTGCGGCACCTGCGGCTGTGAATGGCATATGGTGCGCGTCAAGTGCACGCACTGCGAGTCCACCAAGGGCATTCACTACCAGGGCATCGACGGCGCTGGCGAGGCCGTGCTGGCCGAGACCTGCGACGAATGCGGCAGCTACCGCAAGATCGTGAACCAGGAAAAAGACCCGCGCGTCGATCCTCTGGCCGACGATCTGGCCAGCCTGATGCTCGATCTACTGATGAGCGAGACCAAGTTCCAGCGCGCCAGCCCCAATCCTCTGCTCTTCGTGGCTTTTGCCGAGGAGCAGGATGCGGAACCGGACAACGCGCTGATCGATCCAGCCGCCTGAGGCCCCCGGCCACACCAGTTCTCTGGGCCACAATCGCAAGGGCGGCGGGACGCTTTCCGACGCCCTTTTGCATTGCCAATACTGAAGACTCCTGCAGCGCCTTATGCAAACCACTGCCGCCCCCAAGCTCCCTACCAAGCCGGAAATCACGCACCCCTCCCAGCTGCCGGCCGTCGACAAGCTGCTGCTCGCCGATGCCATGCAGACACTGCGCCACAGCTACGGCCTGGAGGCATGCACCCAGGCCGTGCGTGAGGTGCTGGGCAGGCTGCGCTCGCGCCTGCTGGCGGGCGAGGCCTTGCACTGCGATGCCGCAGACATGCTGGACGAGGCGCAGCAGCGGCTGGAGCAACGCTTCGCGCCCAGGCTCAGGCCGGTGTTCAATCTCAGCGGCACGGTCTTGCACACCAATCTGGGCCGGGCGCTGCTGCCGCAGGCGGCCATCGATGCCGTGGTCGAAGCCATGGCCGCACCGGCCAATCTCGAATACGACCTCGAAGACGGCGGCCGCGGCGACCGCGACGACCTGGTCGAGTCGCTGATCTGCGAGCTCACCGGCGCCGAGGCCGCGACCATCGTCAACAACAATGCGGCCGCCGTGCTGCTGGTGCTGTCCACCATGGCCGCGGGCAGGGAGGTCATAGTCTCGCGCGGCGAGCTGGTGGAAATCGGCGGAGCCTTCCGCATCCCCGATGTGATGACGCGCGCCGGCGCCAGGCTGGTCGAGGTCGGCACCACTAACCGCACGCATGAGAAAGACTATCTGGGAGCCATTGGCGAACACACGGCCGCGCTCATGAAAGTGCATTGCAGCAACTACGCCATCACGGGCTTCACCAAATCGGTGAGTGACGCCGAGGTGGCGCGCATCGCGGGCGAGATAGGCCTGCCCGTGATCGTGGACCTGGGCAGCGGCACGCTGGTAGACATGCGCGCCTGGGGCCTGCCCCATGAGGTGACGGTGCGCGAAACCGTGGCTGCCGGCGCCGATATCGTGACCTTCAGCGGCGACAAGCTGCTCGGCGGCCCGCAGGCCGGCATCATCGTGGGCAAGAAGGATTGGATCGCCCAGATCAAGAAGAATCCGCTCAAGCGCGCGCTGCGGGTCGGCAAGATCACGCTCGCGGCACTGGAGCCCACGCTGCGCCTCTACCTCAACCCCGAGACCCTGGCCCAGCAACTGACCACTCTGCGCCTGTTCACCCGCCAGCCGGCCGAGATGCAGGCCCAGGCCGAGCAGCTGCAGCCCCTGCTGCAGCAGATACTGGGCACGGGCTTTGTGGTCGAGGCCGCCGCGATGAGCAGCCAGATAGGCAGCGGCGCCCTGCCCGTGGAGAGCCTGCCCAGCTTCGGCCTCAAAATCCATCCGGCCAGCGG
>JAFAIY010000586.1 GCA_019236485.1 Comamonas sp.
CCGCTGGCCGCGGCCGGTATTTCCGGGGATCTGAGCTTCAACGGCCTGTGGGATGTGGACACCATGGGCAAGGACCTCAAGGCCGAGCTGGTGGTGGAACGCGCGGCCGGCGATCTGCGCCTGGCCGTGGACGACGGCAGCAGCACCACCGTGATCCAGACCACGGGCCCCACGGCCACCAAGGCGGGCCGCACGCGCACCCGCACCATCAGCGGCGCAGGCATGCGCTCGCGCATCAAGCAGGCGCGGCTGACAGTTCAGGCCCAGGGCAGCAGCGTCACGACCAAGCTGGCCTGGGACAGCGAGCGCGCCGGCACGATCCAGGCCGATCTGCGCACCCAGCTGGCCTATGGCAAAGGCGGCTGGACGCTGCCCGCGAATGCGCCGCTGTCCGGCCAGCTGCAGGCCGCCATGCCCGATATCGGCATCTGGGCTCTGTTCGCGCCGCCGGGCTGGCGGGTCAAGGGCACGCTGGCCGCCAATGCCACGCTGGCGGGCACGCTGCAGGACCCCAAATGGCAGGGCAACATCAATGCCGACGAGCTGAGCATAGTCTCCCTGCTGGACGGCGTGGACCTGCAGGACGGCATGCTGCGCGCCAGGCTGCAGGGCACCCGGCTGGACATTGCCGAGCTGCGCCTCAAGGGCGGCAAGGGCAGCCGCGCGCGCATTCTCGGCTACAGCGGCAATCTGAGCAGCGCGCCCGAGGACGGCGGCCTGCTCACCGGCTCGGGCTACGCCCAGTTCACGCCGCCGGGCTCGGGCCCCGAGCCCGGCCTGAGCATGAATCTGCAGGCCAAGGCCAGCAAGCTGCAGGTGCTGGTGCGCGCCGACCGCCAGGTCAGCGTCTCCGGCGATCTGCAGGCCCGGCTGGAGCGGGGGCAGTTCACGCTGCGCGGCGACCTGACGGTGGACCGGGCCTCCATCATCCTGCCCGAGGAATCCGCACCCTCTCTGGGTTCGGACGTGGTCGTGCACTCGGCGGCCTCGCGCCAAGCCGAGGAAGAGGCGCGCAAAAAGCAGGACCAGCAGGACCGCCGCGAACAGGCCCGCGCCACGCCGCGCAAGCTGCCGGACATTCTGGTCAAGCTGAATCTGGGCCGCGACTTCGCGCTGCAGGGCTACGGCCTGAACACCCGCCTGCTAGGCCAGCTCGAGGTCCAGGGCGCCAGCCACTTCGGCGGCCCGCCCCGCGTGACCGGCGAGATCCGCACCGAGCACGGCCGCTACCGCGCCTGGGGCCAGTCGCTGGACGTGGATACGGGCCTGATCCGCTTCAATGGTCCCTACGACAACCCCTCGCTGGACATCCTGGCGCTGCGCCCCAACATCCCCGTCAAGGCCGGTGTCCAGGTGCTGGGCACGGCCAGCGCGCCGCGCGTGCTGCTGTATTCCGATCCCAGCCTGCCCGATGCCGAAAAGCTGTCCTGGGTCGTCATGGGCCGCGACCCGGCCTCGGGCGGTGCCAGCAGCGCACTGCTGCAGCAGGCCGCCATGGCCTTGCTGGCCGGCGGCAACAGCGGCAGCGGCAAGATTGCCAGCAGCCTGGGACTGGACGAGGTGGGCTTCAAGGGCGCGGGCGACAGCAGCGATGCCTCGGGCGCGGCCCTGACCATGGGCAAGCGCCTGTCGGACAAGCTGTACCTGACCTATGAGCAAAGCCTGTCGGGAGCCATGGGCATCATCTACATCTTCTACGACCTGTCGCGCAACGTCACGCTGCGCACCCAGACCGGCATGACCAGCGCCCTGGATCTGGTCTATACGGTGCGCAAGGATTGAGGCGGATTGGGCACAAACGATTTGACCCGGGCGAACCCAGTTAGAATCGAAGGCTAATCTCCTCGTAGTTCAATGGATAGAACGAGCGCCTCCTAAGCGCTAGATACAGGTTCGATTCCTGTCGAGGGGACCAAATTCAAGGCCGGAAGGTGCATCACCTTCCGGCCTTTTTCTTTGGAAACGGCTTGGTAGCTTGCTCAAGGTATCTTGCTGTGCATTGGCCTCCATGCATATGCACAGGGGATGCATTCGCGGGTATGCCTCCATGCCCGGCCGTCAAGGACCGGCTCGGCGCCCGGTCTCCCGTGTCGGTGATGAACACCGCATCTGCATGAAATCGATAAACACGCGCAGCTTCCTGGGCATGAGGGTGCGGGTCGAGTAATACAGGTAGAAGCTCCCGAAGTCCGGCCACCAGGGCCTGAGCAGCGGCACCAGCCGGCCTGCGGCGATGTCTTCCTGTACCAGCACTTCGAAAGCCATGGCGACCCCTGCACCGGCACGGGCCGCGTCCAGCAGCAGATCGCCGTCGTTGGACAGCAAGGGCCCGGCGACGTCCATTTCCAAGTCACGGCCCTGGTGGGAGAACTCCCATCGGTAAAGCCCCACACCCAGCCGGCCGTTCAGACAGCGGTGCCCAGCCAGGTCAGCGGGTGTTTGCGGTTCGGTGCACCCTCGCAGGTAACGAGGGGCGGCGACCACAGCCAGCCGCTGGCGCGCGCCCAGCGGGACCGCAACGAAGTCCTGCGCAAGCTTTTCGCCCAGGCGGATGCCGGCATCGAAGCCGCCGGCAACCATATCCACCAGGGCATTGTCGCAATGCATCTCCACCGTGACGTCCGGATAGGCCTCCAGAAAGTCGACCAGGTGCGGCATTACCACTGCATCGGCCGCGGCTCGGGAAAGATTCAAACGCAGCAGTCCCGCAGGCCGGTCGCGCGACTCATGAACCTTTTCCACCGCCGCCACCAACGCCGCAATGGCCGGCCCGGCATCCCGCAGCAGGCGTTGACCTGCCTCGGTCAGTCCGACCCGGCGCGTGCTGCGGCTCAGCAACCGCACGCCGAGACGCTCTTCCAGGCTGCGCATGTTCTGGGACAGCGCCGACGTGGACACGCCCAGTTCCGCCGCAGCACGGGTGAAGCTGGCATGGTGGGCAACTCGCGCAAAGGCCGCCACCGCAGGGAAAAGCTCGGGAGACATCGTTTGATTATGAAGATTAACTTCACACTGCATCCGCCTCAGCGCTATTTATTCGACGGAATGCAAAGCCTATCGTGAGTGCTGGGGTCCGACTCGCGGGCCTTCCACCCTATTTCAGGAGCCTCTCTCATGTCATCTCCCTCACTCGCCAACAAAGTTGCCATCGTCACCGGCGCATCCAAAGGCATAGGCGCAGGCATCGCACTGCGCTTGGCCGCAGACGGCGCCTCGGTGGTCGTCAACTATTCGCGAAGCTCCGCCGATGCCGACGTAGTAGTGCAACGCATCCTCAGGTCTGGCGGCAAGGCGGTGGCGGTCAAGGCCGACCTCTCCAAACCTCAGGAAGCCCAGGCTCTCGTCGATGCCGCGCTTGGCGCCTATGGCCGGCTCGACATTCTGGTCAACAACGCGGGGGTATACGCGTCCGACTCGCTGGAATCGCTCACCAGCGACACCTTCGATTGGCACTTCCACCTGAACGTCCGTGGCCTGCTCCTCATGACGCAAGCCGCAGCACGGGTGCTTTCGGCCGGCGGAGTCGTCGTCAACATCAGCTCTGGCCTCGGAACAAGCCCGCACCCGTCGGTGCATGTGTACAGCGCGACCAAGGCGGCGGTCGATTCCTTGACGCGTTCGCTGGCAATGGAACTGGGTCCACGAAAAATCAGGGTCGTGGGCATCGCGCCCGGCTTCGTGAAAACCGAGGGCAACGCCGTCTCGATGGCGGGGATGGACGAGCTGTTCATCGGCAAAACGCCGCTGGGCCGTGTTGGACAACCGTCGGACATCGCCAACGCCGTGGCCTTTGCCGTATCGACGGATGCCGGCTGGGTCACGGGCAGCACTCTTGATGCCGCAGGAGGCATGGTGTTCTGAAGCACTGCCTCATCGCCGGACCACATGCCTGCGCCCCTGGCTTCGCTAAGCAGGCTTTCCGGACTGCGCCTCGACAGGCCCTGCCGTCAAGCGCTGGAAGCGCCAGATCATCCAGGGGCCGACCAGGGCCCCCAAGCCGACGGTGGTCCAGGCCCAGCCCCAAGCATTGCCGGCCATGGCCAGATGGGCCTGGCCCCAGTCCAGCGCCAGCCCGAAGACCCAGGGGCTGAGCGCTCCGGCGCCAAAGCCCATCACCGACCTGACCGAGAAAGCCGCGCCCAGCCGGCTGCTGGGCACCACGTCCGCGAGAGCCGTCGAGTAGACCGAGGAATCGGCGATGGCCGCAAGGTTGTAGAGCGCGCCAAACACCGCCAGCGCCCAGACCGGCATGGCCCACATCCAGCCGAAGCTGAAGGAGCACAGCAGGCTGGTGCAGCTGGCCGCCAGCATGACGCGCGCCCGGCCATGGCGGTCGGATGCGGCGCCGCCCAGCAGGCTGCCGGCCACGCTGACCAGATGCGCGCCCGCCGCCAGACCTATGCCCTGAGCGGCCGAGAGCCCCACGCCCTGCGCAGAGAAAGCGAGAAAGGCCGGCAGCCAGGCCCATAGCGCCATCAGCTCCCAGCAATGGGCGGCGTAGGCCGCACTGCCCGCCATGGCAGGCTTGTCGCGCAGCGTCTCCTTCAGCGCCCGCAGCACCGGATAGGCCGCGGCCGCATGGCGCTGCGGATCGGGGCGCATGCGGGCTAGGGCGCCAAGCGTCAGCAACGCGCCCAAGCCGACCATGGCGGCGATCAGCAGCAGAATGCTGCGCCAGGGCAGCACCGCGGAGAATGCGGCCACGATCAGCAGCGACAGTCCATAGCCCATGGATGAGAAGCCAATGAAAGCCCCCATGGCCTTGCCGCGGCGCTGCGGCTGCGCATTCCAGGCCAGCAGCTGCAGCCCCGGGCTGTAGCAGCCGCCCGCGCACAGGCCCGTGAGCCCGTAGAGCAGCGCCGCGGACAGCGGCCCCTGGGCCCCCATCGCAAACAGCAGGGCCGCCAGAGCCGTGAGCACGCTGCAGACCAGAAAGACGCGCCTGGGACCGACGCGGTCGGCGATAAAGCCCACGCTGAACAGCGAGCCCAGATAGCCCAGATGCCAGGCGCTTTGCACCAGCCCCGCGCTGGAAGCGGCCAGACCCCATTCGGCCATCACCCGCGGCATGACGCCGGCCCAGGCAGTGGCGATGCTGGCCTGGAACAGACGCGTCACGCACAGCAGCGGCAGCCAGCCCGGCCGCGGCGCATCAGGCCCGCTCATGCGGCGCACAGGCTGCGCTGCATGAGCAGCGTGTCCAGGCTCCGGCCGAACTTGCGGCCCACCTGCTCCAGCACGCCGGCCTGCCGGAAGCCCAGGCGCTGGTGCAGCCGGATGGAGCCCTGGGTTTCCGGGTCGCGCACGATGACGGCGAGCATCTGGCGCAGGCCCAGACTCTGGCAGTCGCGGATCAGGGCCTCTAGCAGCAGCTGCCCCAGGCCGCGGCCGTGATGCTCGGGATGGATGTAGATGGATGTCTCCACCGTGCCGCCATAGCCGACCCGCGGGCGGTAGCGGCCCGCATAGGCATAGCCGACCACCTGCGCCCTGTCCACGGCCACCAGCCAGGGCAGGCCCTGGCGGCGCAGCGCGTCATGCCGCCGGTGCATTTCGGCCTCACCGGGCGCCAGCTCCTCCATGGTGCAGATTGAGGTCTGCACATAGTGGGCGTAGATGACCTGCATGGCCTGGACATGGGCGCTGCGGGCTTCGGTGATCAGCGGTGTATCGGGTGCTGCTGCGGGGGCGACGGGGTGTGCAAGGCTTTCCATGGGCTGCATGGTGCGCCTGGCAGAGAAATAAAAGAAGGTGTTGTTAATTATTCGATGTATAAGAAAAATTATGAGTCTTCCCTTCACCCTGGACCAGCTCGAGGTCTTCACGCTGGTGCTTGATACCGGCAGCTTCTCCGCCGCCGCCCATCACCTGGGCGTGAGCCAGCCCGCGGTCAGCGCGCAGGTGCGCGAGCTGGAGCGCAAGCTGGGCACCAGGCTGCTCGAAAGAGTCGGCCGCAGCGTGGGACCGACACCCGCAGGCGTCGCCCTGTCCGGCCATGCGCGGGCGCTGCTGGAGAGCGGGCGCCAGGCCGCGGAGGCCGTCTCCAGCCTCTCCCAGGGCGTGAGCGGCACGGTCAGGCTGGGCACCGGCGCCACGGCCTGCCTGCACCTGCTGCCGCCCCTGCTGCAGCGCATACGCAAGGCCCACCCGGCGCTGCATGTGGTGGTCTCGACCGGCAATACCGACGATATCGTGCGCCGGGTGGAACTGAATGCGCTGGACCTGGCCCTGGTGACCCTGCCCGTGGCCAGCCGGGCGGTCACTGTGGCGCCGGCCCTGCGCGACGAGTTCGTCGCGGTCGCGCCCATAGGTGCGGAGCCCTTGCCCGCGGCCGTGCGCGCGCGGGATCTGGCCGATATCCCCATGGTGCTTTTCGAGCCGGGCAGCAACACGCGCCAGCAGGTCGAATCCTGGCTGCTGGCGGCGGGCCTGCGCGTGCGCCCGGCCATGGAGCTGGGCAGCATAGAGGCGATCAAGGAGATGGTGTCGGCCGGCCTGGGCTGCAGCATCCTGCCCGCGATGGCCATGCGCGATGCCGATCGCAAGCGGCTGCAGACCAGGCCGCTCAAGCCCGCGCTATCGCGCGAGCTCGGAATCGTCATGCGGCAGGACAAGCCCTTGACGCGCGGCATGCAGATCCTGGCCAAGGCCATCATGGGCCAGGGCGGCTGAGCAGCATTGCTACGGCAGAGCAGCCGCGCGGATTGGAAGGCCAGGTATTGCGCCGTCGCCACCCGCTCAGTGGCGATGCGTATGGTGGATGTCCGGCACATGCGCATGGCTGTGCCGCAGCGGCTGGTGGCTGTGGAGGTGGCTGTGCTCGCCCTGGGGCATGGGATCGTGCCGATGATCGTGGTGGCCGTCGTCATGGCGGTGCGCATGTTCGTGCTCGACGGCCTCGTGCTCGTGTTCATGCTGGTGCGATTCGCCCAGATGCACGAGGATGCCGGCCAGCATCAGCAGCCCGCCCGGCAGCAGGCCCCAGCCGCCCGATCTGTCACCTAGCAGCAGCGCCAGGGCCGCGCCTATGAAGGGCGCGAAGGCGAACACCGAACCCGTGCGCGCGGCCCCGAAAGCCCGCTGCGCCAGCAGATAGAAACGCAGACTCAGCCCATAGCCGCTGGCGCCCACGGCCAGCAGGCCCAGGGCCGCGGACGCTGCCGGCAGCGGCTCGCGCATGAGCAGGGCCAGACCGCTGGTGGCACAGACGCCCAGCACGGACTTGGCCAGCACCACCTGCGCGGGGTCGCGCTCCGCCAGCGCGCGCGACAAGCTGTTGTCCATGCCCCAGGCCGCTGTGGCGGCCATGACGGCCAGCAGACCCCAGAGCTGGCTGGCCCCGCCCTGGCCCTGCTCCAGCACCAGCGCAATCCCGCCCGCAAGCAGCAACAGCACGCCGGTCCAGACGCGCCGGTCCATGGTTTCGCCGTAGAGACGCCAGGCCAGAAGCGCGGTGAACACGGCCTCCAGGCTCAGCATCAGCGAAGCACCGGTGCCGCTGCTGCGCTGCAGCCCCCAGGCCAGCAGCGCCGGGCCCAGGATGGCACCAAAGCTGGCAACGGCCAGCAGGCGCCGCAGATCCGAGCGCTGCACGCGGGCCTCCAGCTGCGCAGGCCGACGCAGCAGGGCCGCCATGCCGGCAGCCCCCCCATAGAGCAGCGCCGCCGTGGTGAAGGGGCCAAGCCCCAGGCCCAGCTTCTGGACCAAGGGCGTGCTCACGCCAAACAGGCCAGCGGCCAGCAAGGCCAGCAGGCCGCCCCTGAGGGCCGGAAATCTGGAAGCGATATGCATCATCTAAACCTTGTTGCATCGCAAAGTGTACGACCGCGCTGCGCCGCCCATGGCATGGGCCGACAGCACCAACAGGGCTAAGTTAGGATCACCACACAAAGTGTAAAAAGCACATTCAAGCTGTTACTTCAGCCAATCGAACGCGCTCGCCTGCGAACGCGTTCTCTTTTTTCAGGAGAGAGAAGATGGGACAAGCCATAGCGCATGCAAACGATCTGCCCTGGAGCCTGGGCCCTATCCGCGCCCGGGCCTGCAGCTGCGGCAGCGTGGTCTGCCAGCTGCTGCACCAGAGGGTGATGAGCGATATGTCGCGGCGCATGTTCATGGGTGGAGTGGCGGCGACCATGGCCCCGTTCGTCGGCCTGCAGGCGGCCGAGAGCGATGCGGCACTGCCCAAGAATGCCGAGCGCCCGACCCTGCTGACCAATCTGCGCCTGTTCGACGGCACGGGCAAGCCCGTGCGCGACGGCGTGCAGGTGCTGGTCCAGGGCAAGCTCATCTCCGCCCTGCCCTCGGCCGCGGAGAAGGTCGAGGGCGCCCAGGTGATCGATTGCCAGGGCAAGCTGGTGATGCCGGGCCTGATAGACACGCACTGGCACACCATGCTCGCAGCGATCGCGCAGACCACGGCCATGACGGCGGACCTGGGCTATCTGTATCTGGCCGCGGCCCAGGAAGCCCAGCGCACGCTGCTGCGCGGCTTCACCTCGGTGCGCGACGCGGGCGGCCCGGCTTTTGCGCTCAAGCGCGCCATCGACGAGGGCATGGTCGCGGGCCCGCGCATCTACCCCAGCGGGGCCATGATTTCCCAGACCTCGGGCCATGGCGACTTCCGCCTGCGCGGCGACATACCGCGTGCGGCGAATGCGCCGCTCAGCGCCGTGGAACAGGCCGGCGTGGCCATGATCGCCGACGGCGAGGCCGAGGTGCTGCGCCGCGTGCGCGAGCAGCTGATGCTGGGCGCCTCGCAGATCAAGATGCTGGCCGGCGGCGGCGTGGCCTCGCTCTACGACCCGCTGGACAGCATGCAGTTTTCCGAACGCGAGCTGCGCAGCGGCGTGGAGGCCGCGGCGGACTGGAACACCTATGTGATGGCCCATGTCTA
>JAFAIY010000196.1 GCA_019236485.1 Comamonas sp.
CCGCGAGCCGCTCCATCTGCGCCGCATCCGACACATCGACCTTGCGCGCCAGCACCTTGGCGCCCGCGGCCTTGAGTTCGGCCTCGACCTTGTCCAGCGCTTCCTGCTGCACATCGACCAGCACCAGATTCATGCCCCTGGCCGCGCCTATGCGCGCGCACTCCAGGCCAAAACCCGAGCCCGCGCCCGTCAGCACCGCCGTCTTGCCAGCGAAATTCGTGATCATTCTTGTCTCCGGGTATTTTTCCGAGAATCCATCCTGATGCGGCAAGTGGATGCAGCCCAGGCCAGAAACATCGAGCAAGGGCCGTCCTGCAGCGAGGATGTTGTCCCCCTTCCCTAGCGCGCAGCGCGTAGAGAAAGGGGGAAGGCGCAAGGCGCCTCAGGGGGTTAAATCAGTTTCACAAGCTGCTTGCCAAAGTTCTTGCCCTTGAGCAGGCCCAGGAAGGCGGCCGGAGCCGAGGCCAGGCCTTGGGAGACGGTCTCGCGCGGACGCAGCTTGCCGGCCGCGACCAGGCCGCCGAGCTCGGTCAGCGCCTCGCCCCAGACCTCCATATGCTCGCTGACGATGAAGCCCTCGAGCTTGATGCGGTTGACCAGCAGCAGCGCCGGGTTGGCCAGCGGCAGCGGCTGGCCGTCGTAGCCCGCGATCATGCCGCACAGGGCCACGCGCGCAAAAGCATTGGTGCGCAGCAGCACGGCATCGAAGATATAGCCGCCCACGTTCTCGAAATAGCCGTCGATGCCGTTCGGGCAGGCATCCTTGAGCGCCTTGGCCATGGTCTTCACATCGGGGTGCTCGCGGTAGTCTATGCAGGCGTCGAAGCCCAGCTCTTCCACCGCGTAGCGGCATTTCTCGGCACCGCCCGCAACCCCCACCACGCGGCAGCCGCGCGCCTTGGCCAGAGCCGCAAACGCGCTGCCCACGGCGCCCGTGGCGGCGCTCACGACCAGGGTTTCGCCGGCCTTGGGATTGATGATCTTCACCAGGCCGTACCAGGCCGTCACGCCAGGCATGCCCACGGCCCCCAGGTAATAGGACAGCGGCACATGGGTGGTGTCGACCCGGCGCAGCGCACCCGGAATATTGCCGTCGACGATGGAGTATTCCTGCCAGCCGCCCATGCCCACGACCTTGTCGCCGGACTTGTACTTGGGGTGGCGGCTTTCCACCACCTCGCCCACCGTGCCGCCCTGCATGACCTCGCCCAGCGGCTGGGGCTGGGCATAGCTCTTGGAGTCATTCATGCGGCCGCGCATATAGGGGTCCAGGCTCAGATAGTGGTGGCGCACCAGCACCTGGCCCTCGCCGGGCACGCCCAGCGGCGTCTGCACCAGCTTGAAATTGCTCTCCACCGCCTCGCCCTGGGGGCGGTTGTCCAGAAGGATTTTCTGATTGATCGTCATCTTTTGTCTCCTGATTGATTCTCAACTTCCATAGCTGGGAGCGCTTGAAATATCCAGCACTCCCAGCCGATGAACCACGATATTCAGATACAACCGGCGTCACCCGCTCATAAGACAGGAGCAGAAAGCCCGGCCTCAATCCGTGGGCAGCGGGTCTGCCCGGCCTTCGGCCTGGGAGCGGCGCTGCATGTATTTGAAGGTCCCCGTGGCCTGCACGCAGAGCCGGCCCTGCGCGTCATAGATCCGGCCTTCGGTGAAGGCCATGCTCCCGGTGCGGTGCAGCAGCTGGCCCTTGCCCACCAGCGGCCCCTTGGCGGCCTGCATGAACGAGGTCTTCATCTCTATGGTGACCACCCCCTGCTCGAAATCCACGCTGCGCGCTGCCACGGCCATGGTCACGTCCAGCAGCGTCATGGAGGCGCCGCCATGCGTGACGCCGAAGGAGTTCAGATGCTCGGGCCGCGGCGTGTAGTGCAGCTCGGATTCTCCGCCTTCCGCCCTCATCAGGGTGAAGCCGAGTTCATGCACAAAGGGGATTTCGGGACCGAAGGACAACACCGCAAGACCTTTCAAAATGGTGGAGCGCCGCGCTGCGGCTGCAAAGCCATGACTGTAAGCGCGCCCGAGGGTTCCGCCTGCGGAGCGCGCCACAAAAGCTCAGCCGCCCACCAGCGCGCTCACGCCGCCGTCCACCGCCATCCACTGGCCGGTGATGTGCTTGCCCGCGTCGCTCGCATACAGCAGCGTCAGTCCCTTGAGGTCTTCGTCGTCGCCCAGGCGGCGCAGCGGCGCATGGGACTTCATCTCGTCCTCGCCCAGAGTCTCGATCAGAGCGGCCGCCATCTTGGTCTTGAAGAAGCCCGGGCAGATGGCGTTGACGGTGATGCCGTGCACGCCCCACTCGCCCGCCAGCGCGCGCGTGAAATTGATCACCGCGCCCTTGGAGGTGTTGTAGGCAATGGTCTTCATGCCCGTGGGATTGCCGCCCAGGCCCGCGATCGAGGCCAGGTTGATGATGCGGCCGCTCTTGCGCTCCAGCATGGACAGGCGGGCGATCTGCTGGCTCAACAGGAAATAGCCGCGCACATTGAGGTTCATCACCTTGTCCCAGGCCGCGGTCGGATGGTCCTCGGCCGGCGCGCCCCAGCTGGCGCCCGCGTTGTTGATCAGAATGTCCACATGACCGAGGCGCTGA
>JAFAIY010000671.1 GCA_019236485.1 Comamonas sp.
CTCGGCCCTGGTGGAGCAGGCCGTGCAGGACATTCTGAACTCGGCCTTCGACAGCGCGGGCCAGCGCTGCTCGGCCCTGCGCCTGCTCTGCGTGCAGGACGACTGCGCCGACCGCCTGCTGGCAATGCTGGTCGGCGCCATGCAGGAGCTGCGCTGCGGCGACCCCGCAGAGCTGGCCACCGATGTCGGCCCCGTGATCGATGCCGAGGCCAAGGCCGGCATAGAGCAGCATATCGCCAGGCTCAGGACCCAGGGCCTGCGCATCCATCAGGCAGCGCTGCCGCCGGAAATCGCCACCCAGGGGCATTTCGTGCCGCCCACGCTGATCGAGCTGCAGGACCTGCACAGCCTGCAACGCGAAGTCTTCGGCCCCGTGCTCCATGTGCTGCGCTACCCGCGGCGCGAGCTGCCCCAGCTGCTGGGCCGCATCAACGCCCTGGGCTACGGCCTGACCATGGGACTGCACACCCGCATCGACGAGACCGTAAGACAGGTAGCCCAGGCCGCCCATGTGGGCAATCTCTATGTGAACCGCAATATGGTGGGCGCCGTGGTGGGCGTCCAACCCTTTGGCGGCGAGGGCCTGTCGGGCACGGGCCCCAAGGCCGGCGGGCCCCTATACCTGCCGCGTTTGCAGCAGGCTCCGCCCTCGCCGCTGCAGTCGCTGTGCACCCTGCTGCGGCAAGCCGGCACAGCACAGCCGACCGCCCATGCCTCGCCTGCCGCACGGGGGCTGCAGCAGCTGCAGCGCTGGGCCGTGGAGCACGGCGAGACGGCCGTTGCCAATAGCTGCACGAGCCTGCTCGACGCCCTGCCCGAGCTGCAGGCCGCGAGGCTGCTGCCCGGCCCCACGGGGGAGCGCAATCTCTATGTGCTGACCGGCAAGCCGCGCACGCTATGCCTGGGGCGAGACCGGCATATGCTGCTGCAGCAGCTGGCCGCGGCCCTGGGCTGCGGCTCCGCGGCGCTATGGGTCAACACGCCCGCCAGCGTGGAGCTCTATACCGGCTTGCCTGCGGAGCTGCGCCAGCATATAGAGCTGCTGGACGCGGGCCTGTCGCCCGCAGAGATCGCGGCCGCCAAGGCCATGGATGCAGCGCTGCTGGAATGCGACGACCTGCAGTTCATGCAATGGGCCCAGGCCCTGGCCCAGCGCCCCGGCCCCATAGTCCTGGCCACTCGCTGCCGCGCGGGCCAGCCGCTGCGGCTGGAGCGGCTCTGGCATGAGCGCGCGCTGTCGCACAACACGGCCGCAGCCGGCGGCAATGCGGCGCTGATGACGCTGGAGTGAACCCAGAACAAGAGCCCCCGGCACAGGCATTGCGCCGGGGGCTCTTGTTGGATGGGCCGGGGTTTAGAGCTTGGCCAGAGAGACTTCGGTGGACTTGACCAGGGCCACGACCTCCGAGCCCACGACCAGGCCCAGATCATTGACCGAGCGTGTGGTGATGACGGAGGTCACGATGCCCCAGGGGGTTTCCACATCCACTTCCGAGACCACGTCGCCGCGGATGATTTCCTTGACCTTGCCCTTGAACTGGTTGCGCACATTGATGGCTTGAATCGACATGGGGTTTCCTTTCGGTTTGAAAAAGCTAGTGGTTCAGATCGCCCAGCGCAGTCCGCTGGCGGGTGTGCCGGGCCAGCCTTGCTCGGCGGGCTGCGGCGCAGCATCCGGCGCGGGCTTTTGCAGCACGCGGTCGAGAATGCGGGTTTCCAGCGCCGCAAAGCGCGCATCGCCATGCAAGCGCGGCCGCGGCAGGTCTATGCGTTCGTCGAGCGCGATGCGCCCGTCCTCGATCAGCACCACGCGGTCGGCCAGGGCCACGGCCTCTTGTACATCGTGGGTGACCAGCAGGGCCGTGAAGCCGTGGCTGCGCCACAGGCCTTCGATCAGCCGGTGCATCTCGATGCGCGTCAGCGCATCCAGCGCGCCCAGGGGCTCGTCGAGCAGCAGCAAACGCGGCCTGTGCACCAGCGCACGTGCCAGGGCCACTCGCTGGCGCTGGCCGCCCGACAGCCGCGACGGCCATTCGTTTTCGCGGTCGGCCAGCCCGACCTGGGCCAGCACCTTGCGCCCTTGCTCGCGCGCCGATTCGGGCAGGCCCAGGATCACGTTGTCCAGCACGCGCAGCCAGGGCAGCAGGCGCGCATCCTGGAACATGATGCGCGTGCTCTGTTTGGCCTGCTTGGCGTCCGCCCCATCGATCAGTAGCTGACCGGAGCTCGCGGCTTCCAGCCCCGCGACCAGGCGCAGCAGCGTGGACTTGCCGCAGCCGCTGCGGCCCACGATGGCGATGAATTCGCCGGGCTGCACATCGAGCTGCACCTGCTTGAGGACTTCGCGCTCGCCATAGCGCTTGGTCAGCTGCTGGGTCTGCAGCCGCACGCCGGGCAGCTGGCTGCGCTC
>JAFAIY010000235.1 GCA_019236485.1 Comamonas sp.
GAGCCAGCCGCGGCCTGGGTTTGAGCCGGGAAGCGCCTGTGGGCCGCCGAGCATGTGGGGGCGCGGCAGCATAAGTGCGAGCGCTATTCGGCAGTTGTTTCTATAGTGGTGCTTTCAGATATGGAAACGCCCATGAGATCACAGTCGTCGCTGCGCACCGCGGTCAAAGCCATGGCCTTGTTCGAGGCCACCAAGGGCGTGGCGGCGCTATTGGGCCTGTGGGGCGTGCTGAGCCTGCTGCACCACGATATTCACCGGCTGGCGCTGGAGCTGATAGGCCATGTGGGCCTGTCGCCCCATCAGCGCTATCCGGCCCTGCTGCTGCAGGCCGCGGATACACTCAATGTCACGCCGATCCGTACGCTGGTGCTGCTGGGCTGTCTCTATGCGGCCGTGCGCTTCATCGAGGCCTGGGGTCTGTGGCGGGATAAGGCCTGGGGCGAGTGGTTCGGCGTGCTGGCCAGCACCATCTATATACCGTTTGAGCTGCGCCATCTGCTGCATCGCAGCAGCTGGCAGGCGATTCTGGTACTGGTCTTCAATATCGCTCTGGTCCTGGTGCTGCTGGCCCGGCTCATACAGAAGCGTCGGCAGGCCCTCATCCCTGCGCTGGCTGCGGAATAGGCCGGCCGCACCCGATGGACTGTGCGTGGGGCGCGCACAATCCGGGGTTTGTGCTGCATTGCAGCGGTTTGCCGATTCATGACAGAGCCCTCAGTCTCTCCGACTTCCACCCCGACCTCCTCTTCCCGAACCGAAACCCAGGCCTGGCTTGGCGTGATCGCGCTGGCGCTGGGCGCATTCGTCTTCAATACCAGCGAATTCGTGCCCGTGGGCCTGCTCAGCGGCATGGGCTCCAGCTTCGGTATGCCGGTGGAGCAGGTCGGGCTGATGCTCACCATCTATGCCTGGGTGGTGGCGCTGGCGTCGCTGCCCTTTATGCTGATGACGCGCAAGGTCGAGCGGCGCAAGCTGCTGATGGGCGTGTTTGCCGTGTTCGTGCTCAGCCATCTGCTTTCGGGCGTGGCCTGGAGCTTTGCCTCGTTGCTCATCAGCCGCATCGGCATTGCGCTGTCGCACGCGGTGTTCTGGTCCATCACGGCGTCGCTGGCCGTGCGCGTGGCACCGCCGGGCAAAAAAGCCATGGCGCTGAGCCTGCTGGCCACGGGCACCTCGGTGGCCATGGTGCTGGGCATTCCGCTGGGGCGCGTCGTGGGCGAATGGCTGGGCTGGCGCATGACCTTCCTGTCCATTGGCGCCGTGGCGGCCCTGGTGATGCTGGTGTTGGCCAAGCTGCTGCCCCTGCTGCCCAGCGAGAACGCTGGCTCGCTGCAAAGCGTGCCCATGCTGCTGCGACGCCCGGCGCTGGTCGGCATCTATGCGCTGCTGGTGGTGGTGATCACCGGCCAGTTCACCGCATACAGCTATATCGAACCCTTTGTGCAGGATGTGGCGGGGCTGGCGCCCGAGGTGACCACGGCCGTGCTGCTGCTGTACGGCGGCATGGGCGTGGTGGGCAGCCTGCTGTTCAGCTGGCTGGGCATGCGGTATCCGCGCGGTTTTCTGCTGGCCTCCATTGCGGTGCTGGCGCTGAGCCTGCTGCTGCTGGTGACGAGCAGCGCCCAGGACTGGAGCCTCTATCTGCAGAGCTCGATCTGGGGTGTGGCCATGATCTGCTTTGCGCTGTCCATGCAGTCCAAGGTGCTGAAACTGGCCCCCGATGCCACGGATGTGGCCATGTCCATGTTCTCGGGCATTTTCAATATCGGCATCGGTGGCGGCGCCCTGCTGGGCAGCGTGGTCAGCATCCACTGGGGCATGGCCAGGATAGGCGCCGTGGGCGGCATCTTGATCGCGGTCGGCGCCGTGGGCTGTGCCTGGATGATGGTCAGGCTGGCCCACAGCTTCCGGCAGCCGCACTAGGGGCGAGCTCCGGTCATGAACGCGCTTGCATCCGGTCTGTGCGCCGTGGCGCCGGGTGCATTGCTTCTTTGTAAACACCGTTGATGCCCGCGAGGCGTTGCCGGCAGCCCTTTATCTGCCGTAGACCGGATAGGTTTTTTGCAGCGCCAGGTTCAGCGCCAGCACATTGACCCTGGGTTCTCCGAAGATGCCCAGGGAAGGCGGCTGCGTGTTTTGCGCGATCAAGGCGCGGATGCCGTCCTGCGCCACACCTCTGGCCTTGGCCACGCGGGCCGCCTGAAGTAGCGCATTGGCAGGGCTGATATCGGGGTCCAGGCCGGAGGCGGAGGTGGTCAGCATATCGGCGGGCAAGGGCTGGCCGGCCAGCTCAGGCTGCGCTTTTTCCAGCGCCCGGCGGTCCGCCTGCAGGCGCTCGCTCAAGGCCTTGCTGGTCGGCCCCAGGTTGGAGCCGTTGGAGCTCGCTGCGTTGTAGGGCGCGGCGACGGTTTTGGCCGGATCCTGGGGATCGGTGTCTGTGGTGGCGGACGGGCGGCCGTGGAACCACAGGGGCCCGCTCCAGTCCTGGCCTATCAGGCTGGAGCCCATGGGCTTGCCGTCATTCCCCCTCAGCAGGCTGCCGTTGGCCTGGCCGGGGAACAGCAGCTGGGACAGGCCGTTGACGGCCAGCGGGTAGGCCAGCCCGCACAGGACCCAGGTGACGGCGGTGATGCGCAGAGCGCTTCCCAAGACATGCTTCAGCATGATGCGGTCCTCCTCACATGAACAGAGACAGGATCAGGTCTATGAGCTTGATGCCGGCGAAAGGCGCGACCAGTCCGCCCAGTCCATACACCAGCAGATTGCGGTAGAACATGGCTTCGGCGCTTCTGGGCTGGAAGCGCACGCCGCGCAAGGCCAGCGGGATCAGGGCCGGAATGATCAGCGCGTTGAAGATCAGCGCAGACAGAATGGCGCTCTGCGGCGTGGCCAGCCCCATCACATTGAGCCGCGACAGGCCCGGCAGCGCCACGATGAACAGCGCCGGCAGGATGGCGAAATATTTGGCCACGTCGTTGGCGATGCTGAAGGTGGTCAGCGCGCCGCGCGTCATCAGCATCTGCTTGCCTATGCTGACCAGGTCCAGCAGCTTGGTCGGGTCGGAATCCAGATCGATGATGTTGGACGCCTCCTTGGCCGGCATGGTGCCGGTATACATGGCCAGGCCCACATCCGCCTGGGCCAGGGCCGGGGCGTCGTTGGTGCCGTCGCCGGTCATGGCCACCAGCCGGCCTTGTGCCTGCTCGGCGCGAATCAGCCTGAGCTTCTCTTCGGGATCGGCTTCGGAGACAAAATCGTCCACCCCGGCCTCGGCGGCGATGACGCGCGCGGTCACCGGGTTGTCGCCGGTCACCATCACGGTGCGTATGCCCATGGCGCGCAGCTGCAAGGCCCGGTCATGGATGCCGGGCTTGAGCACGTCGGACAGGGCGACTATGCCCAGGATCTCGCCGTTGACGGCCACGGCCAGCGGGGTCGCTCCCTTCAGCGCGACTTTCTCGGTCAGCGCCTGCAGGTCGGCAGGGGGGCTTGCGCCATAGGTGCGGCTCACATAGTTCGCCACCGCGCCCACGGCCCCCTTGCGGATGACGCGGCCGTCCGCCAGGTCGGTGCCGCTCATGCGCGTCTCGGCCGAGAAATCGGTGCCCACGGCCTTGTCCTGCTCGCAACTGTCCCTGGCGCCCTGCGTCAGCGCAAAGGCACTGGTAGAGCGGCCCTCGGGAGTCGAATCGAACAGGGATGCCAGATATGCGGCCTGTACCAGGGCTTCCCTGGTGCGGCCCGCCACCGGGTGGAACTCGGTGGCCAGCCGGTTGCCCATGGTGATGGTGCCGGTCTTGTCCAGGATCAGGGTGTTGACGTCGCCCGCAGCCTCCACGGCCTTGCCGGAAGCGGCCAGCATATTGAAGCGCATGGTGCGGTCTATGCCCGCAATGCCTATGGCCGACAGCAGGGCGCCGATGGTGGTCGGGATCAGGGCCACGATCAGGGCGATCAGGTCGGCCACATTGATCTGGGCGTGCAGATAGCTGGCCACCGGGGCGATTGCCGCCACGACGATCACGAAGATCAGGGTGAGCACGGACAGCAGCACGGTCAGCGCGATCTCGTTGGGCGTCTTCTGGCGCTTGGCGCCTTCCACCAGACCTATCATGCGGTCGAGAAAGGTCTCGCCCGGAGCCGCCGTCACCTCTATCACCAGAGCGTCCGACAGCACCACCGTGCCGCCCGTGACCGACGAGGCGATGTCCGAGCCCGTGGCCTTGATCACCGGGGCCGATTCGCCGGTGATCATCGATTCATCGACATAGGCCGTGCCTTCGATCACCGTGCCATCGATCGGGATATGTTCGCCCTTGAGGACGCGCACCTTGTCGCCCTTGAGCAGGCTGCCGGCCTGGACGGTCTCGGTCTCGCCCGTGGGCAGGATGCGGCAGGCTGTCAGCTCGACGGAGGTGCGCCGCAGCGAGGCCGCCTTGGCCTTGCCGCGCCCTTCGGCCAGCGCCTCGGCGAAGTTGGCGAACCAGACGGTGATCACCAGGATGAAGCTCACCAGGCCGTTGTATGCGGCGCTGGCCTGCGAGGGCCCGAACAGATTGGGGTCAATGGTCAGCGCCAGGGTGATCCAGGCGCCTATCCAGACCACGAACATCACGGGGTTGCGTATCTGCAGCACGGGGTCGAACTTCTTCAAGGAGTCGATCAAGGCCCGGCGCAGCAGTTCGGCGCTATAGCCCATGCCGCTTCGTGCCGACGAGCGCTGTGTCTGAGCTTTTTTCATGTCAAGCTCCCGTGATTCGAGCCTAGAACAGATGCTGGCCGAGCATGGCCAGCTGCTCGGCTATGGGGCCCAGCACCAGCGCCGGCAGAAAGGTCAGCGCGCCCACGATCAGTATGGTGGCCAGCCACCACAGGCCGAACATGGCGGTGTCGGTGCGCAGCGTGCCGACGCTGGGCGCCAGGGTGGGCTTGGCGGCCAGCGAGCCGGCCACGGCCATCAGAAAGATGATCGGCGGGTAGCGCCCGATCAGGATCACCGCGGCAATCGCGAGGTTGTACCAGGGGGTGTTGGCATTGAGGCCCGCAAACGCCGAGCCGTTGTTGGCCGCAGCCGAGGCAAAGGCGTAGAGCACCTCCGAATATCCGTGCATGGCGGCATTGTTGAGCGAGGCCAGGCCCGGCGCAGACACCATGGACCAGGCCGCAGGCGCGAGTATCACCAGAGGGTGTATCAGCAGGGCCAGCGACACCAGGATGATTTCGCGCTTGTCGATCTTCTTGCCCATGAATTCCGGCGTGCGCCCCACCATCAGGCCGGCCACGAACACGCCGATCAGGCCATACACCAGGAAGTTGAGAAAGCCCACGCCCTTGCCGCCGAAAATGCACTGCAGCATCATCTGCATCAGCGTCGACATGCCGCCCAGGGGCGTGAAGCTGTCGTGCATGGAGTTGACGCTGCCGGTGGTGAAGGCCGTGGTGTAGGCTGCGTACAGAGCGCTCTGGGCGATGCCGAAGCGCACTTCCTTGCCCTCCATATTGCCCCCAGGCTGGCCGGGGCTGGCCTGCATCTCTATGCCGGCCTGCTGCAGCAACGGGGTGCCGCTTTGCTCGGGTACCACGGCCAGCGCCAGAAAGGCCAGCAGCAGCGCTCCCATGACGCCGTAGATCACCCAGCTTTGCCGGCGGTTGCCTATCATGCTGCCGAACATCACCACCAGTGCCGCGGGCAGGCTGGCCATCAACAGCAGCAGCACCAGATTGGTCAGCCCGTTAGGGTTCTGGTAGGGGTGTGCGGCGTTGACGTTGAAGAAGCCGCCGCCGTTGGTGCCGAAGTTCTCTATGGCCTCCTGCGCCGCAACCGGTCCTAGGCTGAGCGTCTGCTGGCCGCCGAGCAGAGTGTGCACAGTGGTGCCGGCATCCAGGGTTTGCGGTACGCCCTGCCAGACCAGGAACAGCGAGGCCAGAAACACCACGGGCAGCAGCACGCGGGTTGTGAAACGCGTCAGATCGCGATAGAAATTGCCCAGATTGCTGCCGCCGTCCTTGACCAGAAAGGCTCTGATGAAGGCGATGGCCACCACGAAACCGGTGGCCGCCGAAGTGAACATGGGGAAGGTGATGGCCGCCATCTGGCTGAAGTTGGACAGGCTGCTCTCGCCGCCGTAGCTCTGCCAGTTGGTGTTGGTGATGAAGCTGATGGCGGTATTGAAGGCCTGCACGGGCTCCATGCCGGCAAACTTCATGGGATTGAGCGGCAGGTGGTTCTGAAAGATCAGGATCAGGTAGATCAGCAGCGCCATCGCCATATTCGTCACCAGCATGTGAACCGTGTAGCTCTTCCAGTTCATGGGCTGGCTGCAGGCCTTGCGTCCCACCAGGTAGTAAATGCCGTTGTCGATGGGATCAAACAGCGGATCGAGCAGCGTCCGCTGTTCGGTGACGACCTTGGCCAGATACCGGCCCGCCACGATGCTGAGCAAAAACGTGGCGAGCAGGGTCAGACCTATTTGCAACCACAGATGCGACATCTTCCCGCTCCTCATCACGGGGGAGAGGGCCTCCCCCGCACCGGACAGTCAGAACTTCTCGGGGTGGATCACCGCATAGAACAGGTAGGCGACCACTCCGACAAGGATGGCGAACAACAGATCGATGGCCATGCACAACCTCCTCACGCCATAGCATGCGGCCTAGCCGCCGTTCTCCTGTTGATGGATGACGCGCTCGGAGAAGCGGATCAGCAGGCCGAACAGCAGATAGAACAGCACGATCGCGATCAGCATCAAACCGGCCAGCATGATGGGCTCCTTTGCGTATCGCCCCGGCGTCCCTTGAAAGGGGCTCCAGTGACGATCCGAGTAGAGCAAACAGCGGGTCAAGATCACATATAGTTTTTGGGCAGCGGCGTAAAAAGCGCGTATGTGCCAGGGATGGCGCATGCCGGCCCCGAGTCCGGGTGGGGCCTGGATCTCATCGACAATCGTGCGGGCCAGTCAACGGGAAGGGAGCAGCGGTGGCAATCATTGGGGTAATGGGTTCGGGCCAGGTCGAGTGGCCGGCCCTGTCGGGGCCGCTGGGAAGGTGGCTCGCCGAAAACGGTTTTGACCTGCTGACCGGCGCGGGCCGCGGCGTCATGCTCGCGACGGCGCGCGCGTTCTCGAGCAGCCAGGGGCGCAAGGGCCGTTCCATAGGGGTCGTGCCCAGCGAGGCCCACCCCGTCCACGGCTTCGTCCCCAGCCCCGGCTACCCCAATCCCTATATCGATCTGCCGATTGTGACCCCCTTGCCGCGCAAGCTGGCCGCTGCGCCCGATGAGGCCCTGAACCGCAACTATGTGAACGTGCTCACCAGCGATGTGGTGGTGGCGCTGCCCGGAAGCCGCGGGACCCTGGACGAAATCTGCCTGGCGACGCGCTTTGCCAAGCCGCTGATCTGTATCGGCCCGGCCGATGCCTTTGCGGGCGTGCCGGAGGGGACCCGGATTGTTGCCGAGCTCGCTCAGGTTTACGCGTTCGTGCTGGCCGCCGCAGCGTCGAGCGCCAAGGCTGAAGGCGCGGCCCCTAAATTGGGCCAAGGGTAAGCACCTCGGCGCAAAACCGGGGTCCGTGCATTTAATGGTGCACCCCTTTCGAAAGGCCGCTATGTCGCTTGTTTCCAGCCTTGCCGTCGCTGCAGTGGCCCTGATCCATCTCTACATCCTGGTGCTGGAAATGTTCCTCTGGACCAGGCCGGCCGGTCGCAAAGCCTTTGGCCTGACGCCGGAGTTCGCCGAGCAAACCAGGGTCCTG
>JAFAIY010000299.1 GCA_019236485.1 Comamonas sp.
TCGGGGCAGCCCAGATGCACATGCTGGCCGAAGACCGTGAATTGCTTGGTCAGATAGCCGTAGAGCGCC
Source organism: Comamonas sp. (assembly GCA_019236485.1). GTDB lineage: Bacteria > Pseudomonadota > Gammaproteobacteria > Burkholderiales > Burkholderiaceae_C > Comamonas. The sequence continues at coordinate 70 of JAFAIY010000299.1, forward strand.
GTCAGCTCCTTGAAGCGCGGCTTGTCGTAGATGCGCTGCTGGTGCCATTGCTGAAACGGATGGGTGCCGCCGCCGGCCAGCGCGATATTGAGCCGGTCCGCGGCCTTGACCAGGGCGTCGCGGGTCACGGCCAGCTGACCATAAGCGTCCTCGGCATCCTCGCAGATGCCCGTGGAGATCTCGATCATGCTGGAGGTGACCTCGGGCACGATGGAGCCCGGCACCTTGGCATTCTTCAGCAGCGCCAGCATATCGGGCGCATACGGCGTCATATCGTAGTGGTGGGTGTTGACCAGCTGCAACTCCAGCTCCACCCCCAGGGTCAGCGGCCTGGAGGCCGCAAATTCGCGCAGCTTGTCCGTACTGCGGCCCGGAGTGCTCTCATGCGTCATGGCGCTTCTCCCCTTTTTGCAGCGCGGCGCGGCCTATGCCGCGATGGGCGTCGCCGCAGCGCCAGAGTGCGGTCGAAGCCAGCCACACGCCCAGCAGCTCGCAGACCACGATCATGGGCAGGGCGATCGCCGTCACCTGCCTGGCCGCACTGGGGCTGAAAGGCGTCCATTGCAGGGCGATGCCCGAGACCATGAGCAGCGCCACGCCCGACAGCGCCATCTGCGCGCAGGCCACGGGCCACTGCCGGCGCCAGCCCAGGCCCGTGCCGTGGCCCAGCAGCAGGATGGAGCCGAACTTGCCCAGAATTCTTGCCAGCACCACACTTGCCACCACGGGAATGAGGGCCCAGGAGAGATCCGCCTGCACGGCCATGCTGGCCACCAGCACGAACATCAGCAGATTCAGCATGCCGTTGGCCGCCTGAAAAGCCTGGGGCCAGATCAGCGGCCGGGGACTGAGATTGCGCAGCAGCAGCCCCGCGACCACAAAGGCCAGCACAGCCGAGCCGCCCCAGCGATCGGCCAGCATGCAGGCGGCCGCCAGGCTGGCCAGCAGATACAGCCCCGTGGCGTCGCTGCGCGACGACTGCCAGCGCAGCACGGGCCAGAAGGCAAGCGCCACCAGCACCGCCCACAGCAGGGTCAGCAACGCGTTCAGCAGCAGATGCCCAAGCCCCACCACCGAGAAGCGCAGGCCGCCATGGACGGGCGCGGCCTGGGGCACGAAGACCACGGTCAGCACCAGCGCCGCCACCAGGGCCAGCATGGTGCTCAGCGTGGCCAGCAGCAGGCTGCGGTCGGTGACCGCGCCGCTGGCGCGCAGATCGTCGGCAATGCGCAGCAGCACGGCCGGCGAGGCGGCCATGGCCACCACGCCCACGGCCAGCGCCACGGGCCAGCTCCAGTCCAGCGCCAGCAGGACACCCGTGGTCAGCACCAGCGTGATCAGCGACTCGCCCAGGCCCTGCAGCAGCAGCCAGGGCTGGCGCAGCAGCCAGGGCAGGGACACCTGGGACGCAGCCAGCAGCAGGCTCGTGCCCACGGCCACTTCCAGCATCAGCGCCGTGCTGCCCTGCAGCGGCCAGGGCAGATCGCCAAAACCGAACCAGCCCGCGACCAGGCCCACCGCCGTATAGCCAAGCATGCGCGGAAAGCCAGAAAACCGATGGACCAGATGGCCTAGCATGGCGGCCGCCGCGACCAGCACGCACCAGCTCAGCAGCGGCGGAAATCCTGCGGGCGAGATGGCCGCCCAAAAATTGCCAAACGGCATAAGCGCCCTCCTGTATCAAGTCCCGGCAGAGCGCGAACGCAGACCGGGAATGGTGCAGGCAGCGTTGCGATGGAGAGACGGCGCGGGCCGCTGGAGCTTGGCCCCTGGATGCAACAACTGCGATGAACGGCAGCCCGATGAAGGCTGCCGCAGCGCACGCTCCACAAGCTCTGGAGCGCTGAACACATCATAGAGCCGGCCGCTCAAATCGCATCACGGGGTGTCAGCCTTCCGACATTCGGGCGCTTGATTTACACGTTGCAACTACCCTGTCGCGCATAAAAAAAGCCGGGCTGAAACCCGGCTTCTTCT
>JAFAIY010000364.1 GCA_019236485.1 Comamonas sp.
TCGCTGGCCCAGGGGCAGGGCCTGGCGGGCCGCGGCTTCGGCCGCCTCCAGCTGCTGGGGCTTCATGGGGGCATCGCAGTGGTTGAGCTCCACGCCCGTGGACAGGCGCAGGCCTTGCTCCATGGGCGAGAGCACATAGCCTCCGGCCGTGTCGTAGATGGGACGCTGCAGTGCGGCGGCATTGCCCGCCGCGTAATGCCGGTGGTAGCCGCGCTCGAAGCCCATGGGCACGTCCACGCCCAGCTCGGCCATGAACTTCTGGCTCCAAGGGCCCAGGGCCACGACCACGCGGCCGAATTCCCGGGCCGCGCCGCTGCCGTCTATCACCTGCCAGCGACCGTCGCCGGTGTGGTGCACGGTGCGCAGCTCGGTGGTTTGCAATGCTCCTCCGCGCGCCACAAAAGCATCGGCATAGGCGCGGACCACGGCCCCCGGGCTGTTGACCGAGCAGCTGTCCCGTATCCACAGCGCCTTCGCGAACACGGGCTTGAGAGCGGGTTCCAGGTCCTGCAGCTCGGCAGCCTGCAAAGTCTGAGTGGCAATGCCGAATTGCGCCATGGTCGCGCGACCCAGCTGCGCGCCGCTTGCATCGAAGCCGGCCGCATCGCGGTAGAGAAACAGCCAGCCGTTGTCGCGCAGGCGGTGCAGTTGCTGGACCTCGGCCAGCAGGCGCCGGTGTTCTTCCGTGGACAAACGGATCAGACCGTCGAGTGCGGCCGTTGTCTCGGCGAACACGCTGTGGCGCGCATTGCCTACAAAGCTTGTGGCCCACCGCAGATTGGCGGCGACGAAGGCCGGGTTGTAGCGAAAGCCTGAGCTCCGGTTCTTGAGCAGCCCGGGCAGGTTGCCCCAGAGCCTGGGGTGATTGAAGGGCATCAGCGAGCTGCGCGCGATCACGCCGGCATTGCCGTAGGAGGTTTCCAGCCCCGGCGCCCGCCGGTCCATCAGCGTCACGGCCATGCCGCGGCGCTGCAATTCCAAGGCCGTCGCCACGCCGACCATGCCGGCGCCGAGTACGGCCACTGTGTTGTCTGTCATGAAAAGCGCGTGGCAGGGCGCAGGCGCTGTCACGTTGAGAGTCCAAAAAACGCGGCCTCTATTGTCCCGCGAATCGCCATGCCGGGAGCCCGATCGGGGCAGCCGCGTGGCCCAGAAAGCAAAACGGGAGCCAGGGGCTCCCGTTTTCCGGCCGAAGGTGTTTAGTCCACCACGACCTTGGCCGCGCCGGCCTCCATGCGGCCGACGATGGCGGCATCGGCAAAGCCGCCATCGGCAAAGACCTTGAGCACCTGGTCGACGGCCTCGGGCGCGCAGGAAACCAGCAGGCCGCCCGAGGTCTGCGGGTCGGTCAGCAGTGCGCGCTGGGCATCGCTGACGGAGGCCGCGAGCTCGATCTGGGCACCGTAAGAGGCCCAGTTGCGGCCCGAGGCGCCAGTGAAGATGCCTTGCTCGGCCAGGGCCTGGACCCCGGGCAGCACGGGCAGCTGGCGGCTGTCGATGCGGGCCGTCAGTCCCGCGCCGCGCGCCAGCTCCAGGCCGTGGCCCAGCAGGCCGAAGCCGGTCACATCGGTCAGCGCATGCACGCCCGCCAGCTGGGACAACTGCGCACCCGGGCGGTTGAGCTTGGTGGTGGCTTCCACCATGGCGCGGTAGCCGGCCTCGTCGAGCAGATTTTTCTTGAGTGCGGCCGACAGAATGCCCACGCCCAGCGGCTTGCCCAGCACCAGCACATCGCCGGCCTTGGCATCGGCATTGCGCTTCATCTGCCTGGGGTTGACTATGCCTATGCCGACCAGGCCGTAAATGGGTTCGACCGAGTCGATGGAGTGGCCGCCGGCCAGGGGAATGCCGGCATCGCGGCAGACGGATTCGCCGCCCTCGAGGATCTTGGCGATCACATCGTGGGGCAGCACATTGATGGGCATGCCGACGATGGCAAGGGCCATCAGCGGCGTGCCGCCCATGGCGTAGATGTCGGACAGCGCGTTGGTGGCCGCAATGCGGCCGAAGTCATAGGGATCGTCGACGATGGGCATGAAGAAGTCCGTGGTCGCGACTATGGCCTGCTCGTCGTTGATGCGGTAGACGGCCGCATCGTCCGCGGTCTCGGTGCCCACCAGCAGGTCGGGGAAGAACTGCTTGGGCAGATTGCTCTTGGCCAGCAGCTCGGACAGCACGCCGGGGGCAATCTTGCAGCCGCAGCCGCCGCCATGGGACAGGGAGGTGAGACGCGGAGCTTGTGAGATATCTGTGGTCATGGATGGAGTCTGGCAGAGTGGGCAGGCGGAGCGAAGCGGCCTGAAGCGTGAGCCGTATTATCGGCAGCCTGCGCCA
>JAFAIY010000378.1 GCA_019236485.1 Comamonas sp.
CGCTGCTATCCATGGCGCGCCAGCTGGCCCAGCGGCCAGCCCAGAATCTGGACTTCCACCTGGATTCGCGCCAGCTGCACCAGGAGCTGCGGCCGCTGACCGAGACCGTCAACCAGTTCGCACGCACCATACGCGCCCAGGTCGCACGCCAGCGGCAGTTCGTCTCCGACGCGGCCCACCAGCTGCGCACGCCGCTGGCCATCCAGGCCCATACCCTGGAACAGGCCCTGAGCCAGACGCCTGCCGAACTGGCCCGGCTCGACGCGGAGCAGCGCCGCGCCGCGCTGCTGCGCCTGCAGCGCAGCAACCAGCAGCTGATCAACCTCACCCACCAGCTGCTGGTGCTGGCCCAGGCCGAACAGCCCGTGGCCCAGGCCACGGTCAGCGCCGACCTGCAGGCGCTATGCCTGCAGGCGCTGGAAGACCTTGCGCCGGCCGCCGAGCGCAAGTCCATAGACCTGGGCTGGCAGGGGCCCGACACCGCCGAGACCGCTAACTGCATGCTGCAGGTGGCCACGCCTTTACTGCCCGAGCTGCTGGCCAATCTGCTGGACAACGCCATACGCTATACCCCGCCGCAGGGCCGGGTCACGCTGGGGCTGGAGGCCGCGGCCGCCACGCTCACGCTCTGGGTGGAGGACAACGGCCCCGGCATTCCGGCCCAGAGCCGGGCCAAGGTATTCGAGCGCTTCTACCGCCTCGCCACCGACACCCAGGGCACGGGTCTGGGCCTGGCCATCGTGCAGGAGGTGGCCCGGGCCTGTGGCGCCACCATAGAGCTGGGCCCGGCGCGGCATATGCCCGGCACACAGGAGCGGCCCGGGCTGTGCGTGAGCCTGCAGTTTCCCAGACCCGCCTGACCAGGCCTCAGAACCCGAGCCGACGCAGCTTGCACCTGCGCCGGCAGCTATCAAATTTATGATTGCGGCCATGACTTCCCCCGCCTCCACCGAAATCGACCCCGCCCTGGCCCGTACGCTGCAGCGCTTTGCGCGGCTGGATGCGGACACGCCGATGCCGCAGCTGTCCTATGCGCTGCGCCGGCGCCGGCTCGCCGAGCTGCAGGCGGGGCTGATCCGCACACCGCTGCCCGGCATCGCGCGGCAAAACCATTTTGTGGCCGCCGACGGCCGCGAGATCTGCGTGCGCAGCTATCAAAAGCATGGGGCGACGGCGCAACAGACCCTGGTCTGGCTGCATGGCGGCGGCTGGATGGTCGGCGATCTGGACACCCACGACGACCTCTGCGAACACCTGACTCAGTTCACCGGCCATGTCGTGCTGTCCGTGCATTACCGCCGCACGCCCGAGAATCCTTTTCCAGCACCGCTGGACGATGTGCTGGCCGTGCTGCAATGGCTGGGCAGCATGCAGGGCCTGCTGCCCTTTGCCCGGGATGCCGTGCTGCTGGGCGGCGACAGCGCGGGCGCCCACCTGGCCCTGGCCGCGGCCGTGCGCCAGCTGCAGGCCCTGGCGGCCGACGCCGGGGCGGCCGGCATCGCCGCCCTGCTGCTGCTCTACCCGCCGCTGCAGCCCGATCAGGAGCATGACAGCATGCGCCTTTTCGGCACGGGTTTCGGGCTCACGCCCGCGGCCATGCAGTGCTACTGGCAGGAGCTGGGCCAGCCGCCGGGGCTGGCCGCGCAATGGCTGCAGCCCGGCCGCTGCACGGCCGAGATCGCGCGCCTGCCGCCCACCCTGGTGATGAGCGCCAGCCACGACATTCTGCGCGACGAGGCCGAGGCCTTTGCCCATGCGGCCCAGGCGTTGGGCGCACCGCTGCAGCTGTTGCGCGCCCCGGCCATGGTCCACGGTTTTGCACGCATGCTGGCCGCCAGTCCCGCGGCACGCCAGCAGGTGGAGCTCGCCTGCTCGGCCTGGGCGGAACTTATGAGTCGCCAACGCCCTCAGAGCAAATGAGCTTTGCCCTCCGGGCAGCTAGCGGCGCGGCCCTGCGGGTGTACGCTGCACGGCGCCTGGCGCCGCCTCGCCCCTTCTCAAACAAAACAGCTGCCGCGCTGATGCATCAAGCGCAGGCAGCCATAGCTTTCATAGTCATGAGCCCAACTTCCAGCACCCCACAACAACTGATGCGCCTGGCCGTGGACCTGGCCCACGACAACCGCTTGCGCGGCGCACGCCCGTTTGGCGCGGTGCTGGCCCAGGGCGATCAGATCATCGCGACCGGCGTCAACGACATTCTTGCCAGCCACGACCCCAGCACCCATGCGGAGATGGAAGCCATACGTGCGGGCACGCGCCAACGCGCCAACCCCAGCCTCGCGGGCCTCTCCATCTATGCCAGCGGCCACCCCTGCCCCATGTGCCTGGCAGCCCTGGTCATGAATGGAGCCGAGCAGGTGTTCTTCGCCTTCGGCAACGAGGACGCCGAGCCCTATGGCCTGTCCAGCGCGGGCACTTATCAGCGCCTGCGCCTCTCGCTGAACCCTGCGCCGCTGCCCATCACGCGCATAGACACCGGCATCAGCGCCGCCCAGCTCTATGGCGACGCGCCCTGGCCCGCTGTCTGATCCTCGTCGCCGCCAAAACCATAACAACAAACCGGGCTGCCTCCGACGACTGGCGACTGCGCTAGCGCGCCACACCGTCAACAGCCCCAGAGCTTCATGACATCGACATCTTCCGTAACGCATCGCGTGCCGCCGCTGCTGTGGCTGAGCGTGGTGGTGCTGGTCACCATCAATCTGCGCCCTTTTCTCACCGCCCCCGGCCCGCTGGGCCATGCGATCCAGCAGGCCACGGCCATGGATTTGCGCAGCTTCTCCTGGCTCACGCTGCTACCCATGGCCTTGATGGGCATAGGCGGCTGGCTGGCCCCCACGGCCCTGCTGCGCTGGGGTGCGCGCTCGGCCATCTGCGGCTCGCTGCTGCTGATTGCGCTGGGCTGCGCGCTGCGCCTGATGCCGGCGGGCGCGGCCACGGGCAGCCTGTTGATCGCCACCGCCGGCCTATGCGGCGCGGGCGTGGCCCTGGTGCAAAGCATCATGCCGGGGCTGATCAAGCGCCAGTCGCCCCACAACGTGGCGCCCATGATGGGCCTGTATTCGGCGGCGCTCATGGGCGGCGGCGCGCTGAGTGCACAGCTCTCGCCACTGGCCATGCAATGGGGCATGGACTGGCAGGCGGCCCTGGCGATCTGGGCCATTCCCGTGCTGCTGGCCCTGCCCCTGGCCTGGCAGGCGCTGAGCCTGATGCGCGCCGACAGCCTGACGCGGGCCGCAGGCTCCGCCCCGCACTCCGGTGACGGCGGCGACACCGGCTGGCTGCTGCGCCGACGCCGTACCTGGCTGCTGCTGATCAGCTTCGGCCTGATGAACGGCGGCTATGGCTCCACCGTGGCCTGGCTCGCACCGTTCTACCAAACCCATGGCTGGACGGCCACGCAAAGCGGCTCGCTGCTGGCCATACTCTCCATCGCCCAGGCCGCTTCGGCCCTGGCCATGCCGGCCCTGGCGCAGCGCAGTGTGGACCGCCGCCCCTGGGTCTTGCTGGCCCTGCTGCTGCAGGTCGTGGGCTTCGCCGGCCTGGCGCTGTGGCCCGATACCATGCCCACGCTCAATGCCATCGTGCTGGGCCTGGGTCTGGGCGGCTGCTTTTCGCTGTATATGCTGGTGGCGCTGGACCACCTGCCCTCGCCCACGCAGGCAGGCGCCCTCAACTCGCTGATGCAGGGCGGCGGCTTCATCCTCGCGGCGCTGGCCCCCCTGGCCATGGCCCAGCTGCA
>JAFAIY010000423.1 GCA_019236485.1 Comamonas sp.
GCCTGGGCCAGCGCCCAGGCCACATGCTCGCGCACCACGGCATCCTCGTGCGCGGCGCGCAGCTGCAAGGCGCGGATCAGCTCCTGCTTCTGCGCTTCGTCCTCGGCGGCACGCAAGGCATTGCCCATGGCCACGGCCACATTGCGCAGCCAGCGTGCATGGCCTATGCGGCGTATGGGGCTGCCTTCGGTCAGGCGCAGAAACGTGGCTTCGTCCCAGCCCAGGTAGTACACCAGCTGCGTGCCCGCCAGGCCGGCGCGCGCGTCGAAGTCCGGCAGGCGGCTGGGCTGGGCGAACTTGTTCCAGGGACAGGCCAGCTGGCAGTCGTCGCAGCCGTAAATGCGGTTGGCCATCAGCGGACGCAATGCCTCGGGGATGCTGCCCGCATGCTCGATGGTCAGATAGGAGATGCAGCGGCGCGCGTCCACCTGGTGTGCGCCTATGATGGCCCCCGTGGGGCAGGCATCCATGCAAGACGAGCAGCTGCCGCAATGGGCGCTCACCGGCGCCGTGGGCTCCAGAGCGAAGTCCACATAGATCTCGCCGAGAAAGAACATCGAGCCGGCCTCGCGGTTGAGCACCAGCGTGTGCTTGCCGCGCCAGCCCTGGCCGCTGCGGCTGGCGAGCTCGGCCTCGAGCACGGGCGCCGAGTCGGTGAAGGCTCGGTGGCCGAAAGGGCCGATTTCCTCGGCGATGCGCTCGGCCAGCTTCTGCAGGCGGTTGCGCAGCACCTTGTGATAGTCCCGGCCGCGCGCATACATGGAGACAATGCCTTCGCCCGGACGCTCGAGCCGCGACCACTCCACGGCCTGCCAGCCCGCGGGCGTGTCCCGCGGCAAATAATCCATGCGGGCCGTGATCACGCTCACCGTGCCGGGAACTAATTCCGCCGGCCGTGCTCGTTTCAGACCATGGGTTTGCATGTAATGCATCTCGCCATGGAAGCCCTGCGCCAACCACTGCAGCAAGCCGGGTTCTGCCGAGGACAAATCCACGCCGGCCACGCCGATTTGGGAGAATCCCAGCTCGCCGGCCCAGGCTTGCATCAAAGGAACCAATTGACTGCTGCTCAACATACACCCCGAATTGTAGAAAACCAGCCGCCTCAGGCGCTGGCGCAGCTACAGATAGTCTGGCGCGACGAACAAGATACCAAAGGCTTTGCGCAGAAGCTGGCCGCTCAGCCCCAGCTGCGCAACGCCTATGTGACGCTGCACGGCGACCTGGGCGCGGGCAAGACCACGCTGGTGCGCCACTGGCTGCGCGCCCTGGGCGTGCAAGGCCGCATCAAAAGCCCTACCTATGCCGTGGTGGAGCCGCACGAGGCCGGCGAGCTGTCGATCTGGCATTTCGACTTCTACCGCTTCGACGACCCGCGCGAATGGGAAGATGCGGGCTTTCGCGACATTTTTGCCAGCCCCGGCCTCAAGCTGGCAGAATGGCCCGAAAAAGCCGCAGCGGTTACACCTGTTGCGGATATAGCTATCCATATTGAAGCAATTGACGACGTGCAGCGGCAAGTGACCCTCAAGGCAGGCACTCCCGCAGGCTGCGCGGTGCTTGAAGCATTCAGGGCATGAGCAAAACATCATCCATACCTGTTCCGTTTGGCCTGTCGCGCCGCAGCCTGCTGCAGGCCGGCGGCGTGGTCCTGCTGCTGGGCCGCCAGCACATTGCCCAGGGCGCGAGCATCGTCGCCGTGCGGGTCTGGCCCGCACCCGAATATTCGCGCGTGACCATTGAGTCCGACATTCCCCTGAGCGCCAAACCCGTCTTCGTGCCCACGCCGCCGCGCCTGGCCGTGGATGTGGAGGGCATAGACCTCAACCCGGCCCTGCGCGAGCTGGTGGCCAAGGTGCGCTCCGACGACCCCAATATCGCCAGCATCCGCGTGGGCCAGTTCGCGCCGGGCATTGTGCGCCTGGTCATAGACCTCAAGCAGGAAGCCCGGCCCCAGGTCTTTACCCTGGCCCCCATCGCGCCCTACAAGCACCGCCTGGTGCTGGACCTGTATCCGGCCAAGGCCGTGGACCCGCTGGAGGCGCTGATCAGCGAGCGCCTGCGCGATGCCAGCGGCAGCACGGCGGCCGGCTCCGCGCCTCCCCCCGTCACCACCCCGCCGCCCGTGGCGGTGGCCGCAGCGCCGCACGCCGATCCCCTGGGCGACCTGATTGCCCAGCGCAACCAGCGCCCAGCGCCGGCACCGGCTGCGCCCGCACCGGCGGTCGTCGCTCAGGCTCCGGCTCCCGTGCCGGCCCCGCCACCACGGCCAGCTCCCGCACCGACGCCCCGGCAGGCGCCGAATATCGCGACTTCGCGCAGCACCGACCGCATCATCATCGTGGCCCTGGACCCCGGCCATGGCGGTGAAGACCCCGGCGCCACCGGCCCCAGCGGCCTGCGCGAAAAAGACGTGGTGCTCAAGATCGGCCATTTGCTGCGCGAGCGCATCAACGACGCCCGCATAGGCGGCAATCCCATGCGCGCCTTCATGACACGCGACGCCGACTTCTTCGTGCCCCTGGCCACCCGCGTGGACAAGGCCCGCCGCGTGCAGGCCGATCTGTTCATCAGCATCCACGCCGACGCCTTCACCACCCCGGCCGCGCGCGGCGCCAGCGTGTTTGCGCTCAGCGAACGCGGCGCCTCGAGCACGGCCGCGCGCTGGCTGGCCAACAAGGAGAACCAGTCCGACCTCGTGGGCGGCCTGAACATGGGCGTGCAGGACCAGCATGTGCAGCGCATGCTGCTGGACATGAGCACCACGGCGCAGATCAAGGACAGCCTCAAGCTCGGCACCTCGCTGCTGGGCGAGATCAGCGGCATGGCCAAGCTGCACAAGGGCAAGGTGGAGCAGGCCGGTTTTGCGGTGCTCAAGGCTCCCGACATCCCCAGCGTGCTGGTGGAAACGGCTTTCATCAGCAACCCCGAGGAAGAGGCCAAGCTGCGCAGCAGCGCCTATCAGGAGCAGCTCGCGGATGCGCTCATGAACGGCATACGCAAGTACTTTGCGCACAACCCGCCGCTGGCACGCAGCCGGTCGGTCTGAGCGTACTCGGCAAGCAAAGCTGCTGGCGATAGGGGCTTGCGCCTGCCCTCTGCCCCCGCGCCGGGGGTTTGGGAGGAAAATGGAGTCGTCCCCAACGACGAAGGTCGTGTCAGGCCCGATGGCAAAGCGTCATGACCTTCCTACTCCAAGGAGATGACTGATGTTTCTTCGTACCCTGACTCTTGCCGCAGCCCTGACCATGGCCCTGGCCGGCTGCGCCTCCCACCCGACCAACGCCCAGATAGGCACCGGCGTGGGTGCCGTGGCTGGCGGCGTGGTGGGCGATGCGCTGTTTGGCAACACCCTGGGCACCGTAGGCGGAGCCGCCGCCGGTGCCCTGATCGGTAATGAAGTGGGCAAGCGCCACTGAGCACAGCCTTGGCACCCACAAAAAAGCCCCGGCATGCCGGGGCTTTTTTGCACTCCAATCGGACTGCAGGTGCTGCCGGGCTTGCGCCGGCAGCTATCGAAAATCCCGCTCTCAGGCGGCGCTGACCTTCTCGGCGCGGCCGCCGCGCCAGGCACCGAAGATGGCGATCAGCCCCGGCACCAGGATCAGACCCCAGATGATCTTCTCGAGGTTGTTCTTGACCCACTCCATATTGCCGAAGAAATAGCCCGCAGCGCTGATGCCCAGCACCCAGATCACCGCGCCGGTCACATTGAACAGGCTGAACCTGGAGCGGCTCATATGCGCGACGCCGGCCACAAAAGGCGCAAAAGTGCGGATGAACGGCATGAAGCGCGCGAGGATGATGGTCACGCCGCCATAGCGCTCGTAGAAATCGTGCGCCCGGTCGAAAGCCTTGCGGTTGAACCAGCGCGAGTCCTCCCACTGGAAGACCTTGGGCCCTAGGTAGCGGCCTATGGTGTAGTTGCACTGATCGCCCAGAATGGCCGCTGCCAGCAGCACCACGGCCGCCAGCGGGTAGCTCATAAAGCCCGCGCCGCAGAGCGCACCCACGATGAACAGCAGGGAATCACCGGGCAGGAACGGCATGACCACGACGCCGGTTTCCACGAACACGATGATGAACAGCAAGGCATACACCCAGGGCCCATAGGCCACGACAAAAGCTTCCAGGTGCTTGTCGATATGCAGGATGAAGTCGATCAGGAACTGAATGATTTCCAAGGCACTATCCTCTGAGATTCTGGGTCCGTAATGTACTGCGCATTGCGACCCGCGGCGGCGAGCAACCGGCGCGGCGCCGGGTCATCCGCCCTGTCGTACGACACACAGCCACTTGCAGCGGAAAACAAATATACAAGCGGCCCGCGTATTTGTTACAAATTCTGCACAACCGATACCTCAACTTCAAAAAAACCGGGCATGCTTGCGGGCACAGTAGAGCCCTGCAAGCGGGCATGCTTCAGACAGCATCCCAGCCCATCCATGAGCATCCGCCGCACTGCGCCGCATCCCTTCCGGGACAGGCTGCACGGCATTCTTCACAAGAATCAACGAGAGGATTCGACACCATGAACAAGATCACTGTGCGTTATGGCAAGGCCCTGACCCTGACGGCTGCCCTGGTGGGTGCCATGGCTCTGGGCGGTTGCGCCCACGGCCCCAGCAACCGCCAGCTCGGCATCGGCGCCGGTGCCGTGGCCGGCGGCGCCGTCGGCAATGTGCTGTTCGGCGGCCCCATTGGCACCATCGGTGGTGCCGCAGCCGGCGCCCTGATCGGCAACGAAATGACCAGCGGCCACCGTCGCTAAAGCGCCTCCTCAGGCTGCAAGGCCCGCAACCAAGAGCTGCATCCGCAGCTCTTTTGCTTTGCGGGGCGCGCAAAAAGCCGACTTTGAAGCTGTCTTGCGCCCGCGCCTAGAATCACCGACGTGAACGCATCCAGCCCAGAAACCTCCTCCACGCCCTCCGCAACCAGCGCGCCCGCGCGCCGCCCCATCCGCGACCTGCCCGACGAGCTGATCAGCCAGATCGCTGCGGGCGAGGTGGTCGAGCGTCCCGCCTCCGTGGTGCGCGAACTCGTGGACAACGCGCTGGACTCCGGCGCCAGCCAGATCACCGTGCGCCTTTTGGCCGGCGGCGTGCGCCTGATCGCCGTGGAGGACGACGGCTGCGGCATTCCGCAGGCCGAGCTGCCCGTGGCCCTGCGCCGCCATGCCACCAGCAAGATCACCGATCTGCACGATCTGGAAACCGTGGCCACCATGGGTTTTCGCGGCGAGGCGCTGGCCGCCATCGCCTCGGTGTCAGAAACCTCCATCTTCTCGCGCCCCGCGGGGCAGGAATCGGCGTTTCTGCTCGACGCCCGCAGCGGCGAGCTGCGTCCCGCGGCCCGCAACCAGGGCACGACGGTCGAAGTCAAGGAGCTGTTCTTCTCCACTCCCGCGCGCCGCAAATTCCTCAAGAGCGATGCTACCGAGCTTGCGCACTGCATTGAATCCGTGCGCCGCCATGCGCTGGCCCGGCCCGATGTGGGCTTTGCCATCTGGCATGAGGGCAAGCTGGTCGAGCAGTGGCGCGCCGCCACGGGTGCCGCCGAGGAAGCGCTGTCGCGCCGCCTGGCCGATGTGCTGAGCGACAAGTTTGTCGAGAACTCCGTGGCCGTGGACCACTGGGCCGGAGCCGTGCATGTGACCGGCCGCGCCGGCATTCCCGATGCCTCGCGCTCGCGACCCGACCAGCAGTTCTGCTATGTCAACGGCCGCTTTGTGCGCGACAAGGTGCTGACCCACGCGGCCCGCTCGGCCTATGAGGATGTGCTGCACGGCAACAAGCAGCCGATCTATGCGCTGTATATAGAGATAGACCCCGCGCGCGTGGATGTGAACGTGCATCCCACCAAGATCGAGGTGCGCTTTCGCGACAGCCGCGAGGTGCACCAGGCCGTGCGCCATGCGATCGAGAACGCGCTGGCCGCGCCGCGTGCGGCCGCCGTTGTCGAAGCCGCTGCGCTGGAGGCCGCACGCCAGCCCGGGCTGATTTCCGAAGCCGAACCGGCCCCCGCCAAGGCCGCGGCCCCGGCCTGGCCCCAGACCCGCATGGCTTTTGGCGATGAACGCGCGGGCCAGCCGGTCAGCGATCTTGCCAAGCTCTGGGCACCCATGCGCGAAACCGCTGGAGCAGCGACGCCCATGGCGACGGCGGCCAGCACGCCGGCCGCGATCGATGACGGCCCGGCGGCACAAGACAGCAGCATCAGGCTGCGGCCCTCGGGGCAGTCCAGCTATTTTCAGCAGAAAGCGCCTGCAGCCCCTTCCGTACAAGCGCCAGCAGCTACTACTTCAATAGCACCAGCGGCCGCGCCGACGGCAGCACCCGTCCAGGTGATGTTGCAGACGCAGGCGCCTGCCGAGGCCGAGCCGGCACCCGTCACCGACAACGCTCCGGCCTGGCCTCTGGGCCGCGCCGTGGCCCAGCTCCATGGCGTGTACATCCTGGCCGAGAACTCTCAGGGCCTGATCATCGTGGACATGCATGCCGCACACGAGCGCATCGTCTACGAGCAGCTCAAGAGCGCCGTGAATACCGAAAACGGCGACGAGCAGATCCCCAGCCAGCCACTGGTGATTCCCGCAACCTTCGCGGCCACGCCCGAGGAGGTGGCCACGGCCGAAGCCCATGCCGATACGCTGCAAACCCTGGGCCTGGAGGTCTCGCCCTTCTCGCCCAAGACCCTGGCCGTGCGCGCCGTGCCCGCCACCCTGGCCCAGGGCGACGCCGTGGAACTGGCGCGCAGCGTGCTGGCCGAGCTGGCCCAGCACGACGCCAGCACCGTGGTGCAGCGCGCGCGCAACGAAATCCTGGCCACCATGGCCTGCCATGGTGCGGTGCGCGCCAACCGCAAGCTCACGCTGGACGAGATGAATGCGCTGCTGCGCCAGATGGAAGTCACCGAGCGCTCCGACCAATGCAACCATGGCCGCCCCACCTGGCGCCAGCTGGGCATGAAGGACCTGGACGCGCTGTTCCTGCGCGGCCGCTAAACCCCAATGCACCGGCCCG
>JAFAIY010000467.1 GCA_019236485.1 Comamonas sp.
TCGTTCTGCGGCAACGCGCCCAGGCGGTCGTAGAACTCTATGGACGGGGTGTTCCAGTCCAGCACGCTCCACTCGAAGCGGCCGCAATCGCGATCCACGGCGATCTGGGCCAGATGCTGCAGCAGGGCCTTGCCGGCGCCATGGCCGCGCGCATCGGGCGTGACATACAGGTCTTCCAGATACAGGCCGTGCTGGCCTTGCCAGGTGGAGTAATTGAAGAAATACACGGCAAAGCCCACGGCCTTGTTCTGTCCGCCATCGTTGACCTCGCAGATCAGGCCGAAGACGGCGGGGTTGGCGCAGAACAGCGTGCGGCGCACATGCTCGGGCGTGGCCAGCACCTCATGCTCGGCTTTCTCGTAGATCGCCAGTTCGCGCACAAAGTGCAGTATCAGGTCTATGTCTTGCTCGGTAGCGGGGCGGATGTTCAGAGTGCTCATGGATTTTCAGAAAAAAGCGGCTCAAGCGCTTGATGGTCAAGCGCTGGCAGCTATGGTTTTAAGGATCAGGCGACCCGCCGCACGGGCTCGTTATGGGCCAGGGTAATGGGCAGGAACTGGCAGAGGATCTGGAAGTGGTCCTCGAAGAAATCGCCTTCCATCTGGGCCAGATCGGCGATAGGCACCCAGCGGGCCTGGGCCGCGTCGTCCGCGCCCTGTACGGGCGGCAGGCTGGGCTGTACCCCCAGGTCCAGATAGTGCACATGGGTGATGGTGCGCCCGCGCAGGCTGCGGTCCGGGTGGTCGAAGACCTGCACGGTCTGCAGGGCTGCGAGCAGATCGGCCTCGCTGACGGAGGCGCAGGTTTCCTCGCGCAGCTCGCGCACGCAGGACTGCCAGAGGCTGTCGCGCTGCTCCAGAAAGCCACCGGGCAAGGCCCACAGGCCTTGGCCCGGTGCATGGCCGCGCTGGATCAGCAGCACCTGGTCCTTGCCCTTGGCGTGGCAGCGCAGCAGGGCGTCCACGGTTACGAACACCGGGGCATAGGGGGCCTTGGCCCAGGCCTGTTTATAGGCCTGGAGCATCTGCCATTCCTTCTGCAGGCGCACATACAGCGGTGTATGGGCCCAGCGGCGCAGAAAGGCCAGGGTGCTGCCGGGCATCTGGGTGGAGAGCCTGGCCAGCGCCGACTCCATGGCTTCGGGCGAGGTACCGGCTTCGCCCAGGAAGATATCGCGCAGCGGCGTGGCGTCAAACTGGCCCAGGCGCGGCAGGCTGATCAGCTCCCAGCCCGGGAAACGGGCCAGATAGCTGCTGCTGGCATCCTTGAAATGACCGACCAGGGCCACGCTCGCACCCTCGGGCACATGGGCCTGCACCGCATCGCGCACGGCATGCACCCAGAGCGGCTCGTTGTAATAGTCGCGCACGGGCACGCAATGCACGCGCTCGGCATCCTCCCTGGGCAGCGCATCGCGCAGCATCTGCGCGCGTTCCTGCCAGGAAAAAGGATTCTTGGGATTGGGGGCCTGCCAGGCGCTGCCCAGCACCACCACCACCTGGCGCGCGCGCTCCAGCGCCGCATGCAGCAGCGCCATATGGCCGTTGTGCAGCGGCTGGAAGCGCCCGATCAGCACCGCGGTATGCAGGGGCACCGAGGTTGGCAGGGTCTCCGGCGCCGCCGCGATGATGCGTTTGCTGGAGGTGTGGGAACTGGCTTGAGGCATGAGAGCGGAATCCGTGCAGAAATCAGCGCCCCGCAGGGCAGGTCAGAAGTGCGGCGCGGAGCGCGCCTGGCTCACTTTTATTCGTAGTGTGCCGCAATTGGCATTTGCCGGCCGGTGCCAAAAGCCCGTGGGCGCACTCTGAGCATGGGCGGGGCCTGGCGGCGCTTGTATTCGCTGCCAAACACCAGCTTCTGTACCCGGGCAATGGTCTCGGGCCCGCCGGGCTGCGTGCGCAGCCGCTCCACGAACTCTGCGGCCCGCGCATATTCGGCGTTGGACAGGTGGTGGCCCTCGATCTGCCATTTGAGGATCTCGTCGAGCACGGCATAGGGGGGCAGGCTGTCCTCGTCCTTTTGTCCCGGCGCGAGTTCGGCCGAGGGCGGCTTGTCGATGATGGCCCGCGGAATCAGCTCGCGGCCCGCGCGCCGGTTGATATGGCGCGACAGCTCGAACACCTCGGTCTTGTAAAGATCGCCGAGCAGACCCAGGCCGCCGTTGGTGTCGCCGTACAGCGTGCAGTAGCCCACCGAGACTTCGGACTTGTTGCCCGTGGTCAGCAGCAGATGGCCGAAGGCGTTGGA
>JAFAIY010000591.1 GCA_019236485.1 Comamonas sp.
GGCGCTGCGCACCAGGCTGATGGCCGCCTCGCGACTGGAAGCCGTTTTTTTCCATTCGGCGGGATTGCGCCGGTAGAGCTTGTCCATGAGCAGAAACAGGCTCTCCAGGTTCTGTTTCATGGCCAGCGTCGCCATGCGGTTGCTGTCGGACTGCAGCAACTCGCGCGAGCGAAAGCTCTCGCCCTGCACCTGGCCGTGATCCGTGGGCGGACCGGAGCAGGCCGCGAGCCCCAGGCCCAGCAGCAGACAGGCCGCCCGGCAAATCCCCGGGCGTGGCAAGTCGGCGGCCGCATGGACCAAGGTTCGTGCTGCTGTCATGCTACAAACATAACAGCAGACAAGGCGCTAGCGGCGGTTTGGACGGGATGCGATTGTTATCAATCGTGAACCCGCCTAACGGCGCAGTTGCCGCAATATCTGCTCCAGCACCGTCCACGGCGCGGCCTGGTCGGCCATGGCCACGGGCACGCGCAGCATGCTGCTGGTAGCCTGCCGCGGCGAAAACAGCAGGCCCGGCGCCAGCAGCAGATCGCTGAGCGCGGCCTGGCGGGCCAGCACCTCGGTATCCACGCCGCAATCCACCCAGGCAAAAGTGCCGGCCACGGGCTCGTACTCCGCATGGCAGCCTATGGCTTCGAGCTTGCGCAGGCAGCGGTTGCGCGCACGGTCCACGCGCTCGCGCAGGCGGTCCACATGTTTGCGAAAAGAGCCATCGGCCAGAATATGGTGGACGATCTGCTCGGCCGGCAGCGACGAGGTCAGGCCGGCCAGCAGCTTCATGTCGGTGAGCCGGTGCACATATTCGGGCTTGGCCGCCACATAGCCCACGCGCAGCCCGCCCGACAAGGTCTTGGAGTAGCCGCCCACCAGAATCACGCGCTGCAGCCTGTCCATGGCCGCCAGGCGCAGCGGCATGGCGCCCAGAAAATCGGCATAGGTGTCGTCCTCAACCAGCAGAAAATCATGGTGCTCGGCGATGCGCAGCACCTCATGGGCCACGCCGGCCGACAGGCTCAGCCCCGTGGGGTTGTGCACCACGGTGTTGAGGATAAAGAGCTTGGGCTTGTGCGCCCGGGCCAGGGACGCCAGTGCCACCACATCGGGACCGCCGGGCAGGCGCGGCACGCCAACCACGTTCACACCCATGTATTTGAGCCGCCCGAAGATCAGAAACCAGGCCGGATCCTCGACCAGCACGGTGTCGCCGGGCCGCAGAAAACAGCGCACGATCAGGTCCAACCCCTGGGTCACACCGCCCACCGTCATCAAATTCGCTTCGGGATGGGCGGGCACCTCCTGGGCCTGCAGATTAGAGGCAATCTGCTGGCGCAGCGGCACAAAGCCCTGTGGGTGACCATAGCTGAGAAAGCTCCGCTCGGCCCGCGCATTGTTGCGGGTGATAGCGCGCATGGCGCCGGTGATCAGGCCCTGATCCATCCAGCTTGAAGGCAGGCAACCTGCACCACCCGTGCCCGCGCTGTCGTCGCGAAAAATGCCGCGCAGCAGATAGGCGGTGTCAAAGTCGGCCGGCTGCGATGAAGCTGCAGCCACGGCGGCAGGCTCCATCACGCGGCGCTGCGCCGCCACATAGAAGCCGCTGCCACGGCGCGACTGGACCAGGCCTTGCGCTGCCAGCCTGTCATAGGCCTGGACCACGGTGTCGCGGCTCACGCCCGCGCTTTGCGCCAGCGCCCGCACCGAGGGCAGACGCACGCCCGCGCGCAGGCCGTGGTTGCGTATCAGCCCGCCGAAATGCTCCACCAGCTGCTCCACCAGCCCCAGGGCGCTGGAGCGCATGGGCCGCCACTCCATGGCGGAGGAAGCCGGCAGCGCCAGCGGTTCGGTTTGGGCATCAAACATGGGCAGATCTCAAAGTGTCAGGGTGGCACGGGCAGGCCAGCTCATCAACTGGCATGGTCAAGTGTACTGTGACTGTACTGATTACTACACATAGGATTAGCCATACCAAATGCTCATCACCTCTGCAGCCATGTCTCTGTTGCCCGACTCCGCCTCATTCCTGCTGCCGCTGGCCATGTTTGCCTTCGTCAGCTCCGTCACACCCGGCCCCAACAATGTGATGCTCACCGCCTCGGGCGCCACCTTCGGCTACCGCCGCAGCGTGCCGCATATGCTGGGCATCTGCCTGGGCGTGGTCGTCATGGTGCTGCTGATAGGAGCGGGC
Organism: Comamonas sp.; assembly: GCA_019236485.1. Taxonomy (GTDB): domain Bacteria; phylum Pseudomonadota; class Gammaproteobacteria; order Burkholderiales; family Burkholderiaceae_C; genus Comamonas. The sequence goes on from JAFAIY010000591.1 coordinate 2,186, forward strand.
CTGGGCCAGCTGTTCGAGGCCGAGCCGCGCATCTACACCCTGCTCAAATACCTGGGCGCCGCCTATCTGATCTGGCTGGCCTGGAAGATTGCGCGCGCCGGCGGCGTGGATCAGGGGCAGTCCGGCAGCCGCCCGTTCAGCTTCTGGCAGGCAGCGGCCTTCCAGTGGGTCAACCCCAAGGCCTGGATCATGGCCGTGGGCGTGGTCGCCACCTATACGCCGCGCGAAGGCTTTTTTGCCAATCTGATGCTGTCGGCCATCGTGCTGGGCCTGGTCAACTACCCCAGCATCAGCGTCTGGACCCTGTTTGGCAGCACCGTGGGCCGCGCACTGCGCACGCCCCAGGCCCTGCGCGCCTTCAATGGCCTGATGGCCGGCCTGCTGCTGCTGTCCCTCGTGCCGATTTTTGCGGAGCACGCCTAAACTGTGTCCATGCCCCAGCCCCTGCATATCCGCCGCCTCGGCAGCTCCGACCTGAATCCCTATCGCCGGCTGCGCCAGCAGGCGCTGCAGGAGTGCCCGAGCGCCTTCGGCGCCACGGCGGCCGGCGAGCGCCAGCTCAGCGACGTGCAGCTGCTGGCGCGCTTTGCGAGCACGCCCGGTCAGGCCATGTGGGGCGCCGTCACCGAGGCCGGCGACCTGTGCGCCACTCTGGGCATGTACCGCGACCTCGGCGAAAAGCTCGCGCACAAGGCCCAGCTCTATGCCATGTATGTAGCCCCCGAGGCGCGCGGCCAGGGCCTGGCCAAGCGCCTGCTGCATATGGCCCGGGAGCATGCGCAACAGCTGGGCCTGCGCCAGCTGCTGCTGGACTGCAATGCCGACAACAGCCAGGCGCTGCGTCTTTATGAGCAGGCCGGCTTTCGCCGCTACGGACTGGCGCCCGAGGCCATAGGCCTGGACGGCCGCTTCTTCGACGAAGTGCTGATGGTTCTGCCGCTGACCGCTGGGCCGCGCTAAGCCGGCTAGCAGGCTTGCAGCGCCTGCACCTGCTGCGCGAGGCCGACGATCGCGGCATCGGAAAGATCGGCCGTTTCCAGTACCTGGCGCCGCGCCCATTGCTCGAAGTGGTTGGACTGGGAGCGCTCGTAATGCGGGTCGTAGTGGCGCAGCATCAGCTCCTCGAACAAGGGCGCTAGATCCCGCGCCTGCGCCCATTGCTGCCAGCGCCCCACGGTTTCATTGCCCTGCATTTCCTTGAGCCAGCCCAGCTTGCGCGACAGCGCCTCGGGGTCGTCGCCCAGATAGGCATAGTCGCGCAGCAGATAGGCCAGACGCGCCTCGGTGGTGGCGCGCACCTCGATCACGGGCGCCTTGCGCATGTATTCCACCAGCACCAGGGGCACGCCGAGGCGGCCGATCTTGGCGCTCTCGCCCTCCAGATACACGGGGCGCGAAAGATCGAACTGCTCCAGCTGCTCGGCGATCAGAGTCTCGAAGCGCTTCTGGCTGGGCTGCTCCACCCCGGGCAGATTGCCCAGCAGCGAACCCTTGTGGCTCGCATAGCCCTCCAGGTCCAGCACCTGCTCTCCCCGCTCGGCCAGCGCATGCAGCACCCGGGTCTTGGCGGAACCCGTGGCGCCGCAGAGCACGCGCATCTGCAGCTGAGGCACGATGTCCTCGAGCTGGCTGATCACATGGCCGCGAAAAGCCTTGTAGCCGCCGGCCAGCTGCTGGGCGTCCCAGCCCACCAGGCGCAGCCAGGTCACCATGGAGCCGCTGCGCAGGCCGCCGCGCCAGCAATAGACCAGCGGCTTCCAGTTGGCGGGCTTGTCGGCAAAGGTCTCGCGCAGATGGCGGGCCAGATTCGCCGACACCATGGCCGCGCCCAGGCGCTTGGCCTCGAACGGGCTGACCTGCTTGTAGATGGTGCCAATCTGCGCGCGCTCCTCGTTGTTGAGCACGGGACAGTTGATGGCGCCGGGAATATGGTCCAGCTCATACTCGGCAGGCGAGCGGGCATCGATCAGGGCATCGAACTGATGGCGGTCGGGGACGCGGATGGGCAGACGGTGGGACACGGCAGGCTATGAATGGCTGTGCCCGGCAAAGCGCAGGGCCGCCGGGCATTGGCAGTGGTCGGGCATAAAGCAGCGATCGCGAAAGATCTGGCTCGAAGCTCGGCAACATGAAACACCCGCTACCGGCCAAGCCGGCAACAGGCCACGAAGCAAGGGTGTGGATCGAGCCTCGATACGCACGACGGCGGCCGCGGCAACACCCGGCCCGTCATACCCTGAGGCTGGCATTTTCGCAGATGCCGCAGCCCATCC
>JAFAIY010000276.1 GCA_019236485.1 Comamonas sp.
GGTGGAGTTGATGTTGCCGTAGATGTCGGCCTCGATCATGGAGTTCATGGCGATGATGCCCAGGCGGCGCACCAGCTCGGGGTGGTTCGAGATCTCCTGCGGGCGCAGGATGATGCGCTCGCGGTAGAAGTCGATGTTGTCCTCGAAGTCCTTGTAGGCGCTGCTCGACAGCGAGATCGAGGTGGCCGAGGCACGGCTCATCTTGCCCGCGCGCAGCAGGTCCAGCATGCCGTCCTGCAGCACTTCGGTAAAGCCCAGCAGGTTCTCGAACGGGCCCGTCAGCAGGCCCGCCAGCACGGCATTGGCCACATTGCCCACGCCCGACTGTATGGGCAGCATTTCTTTGGGCAGGCGGCCCATCTTCATCTCGTGGGCGAGGAAGTCGATGATGTAGCCGGCTATTCTTTCGGAGTTCTCGTCGGGCGTGGCGAAGACGTTGTCGCGGTCGCCCTTGTGGGTCTCGACCACGGCGATCACCTTGGCCGGATCCACCTTCAGGTAGGCATCGCCGATGCGGTCATCGGCATGCGTCATATTGATGGGCATGCGGCGCGGCGGGATGGCCGTGCCGTAGTAGATGTCGTGCATGCCTTCCATCTTGGCCGGCGGCTTGGTGTTGACCTCGAGGATCACCTTGTCGGCGATCTCCAGCCAGGTCTTGTTGTTGCCCACGGCCGTGGACGGGATCAGCAGGCCGTCGGCGGTCACGCCCAGCACCTCGACCACGGCAATGCTCATATGGCCCAGGAAGCCGAACCACGCATGCTGGGCCACATGGGACAGGTGCATGTCGATGAAGTCGATCTCGCCCGAGTTCACGGCCTTGCGCGCCGTGGGGTCGGTGTTGAAGGGCAGGCGCTGGCCCAGCGCATGGGCTTCGGCCATCACGCCGTCGCACTCGGCGGCCGTGGAGGCACCGGTCCAGACATTGATCTTGTAGGGCCTGCCCTGGGCATGCTCGGCCTTGGCGCGTGCGGCAATCGCCTGGGGCAGGGCCTTGGGATAGCCGGCGCCGGTAAAGCCGCTCATGCCGACATTGACGCCGTGGGGGATCAGGGCGGCCGCCTCTTCGGCCGTCATGACGCGCGAGAGGAATTCTGGGTAACGTACGCGATCTGCGATGGACATTGGATGCTCCAAACACCAAGGCTCCAGGCCAGCGCTAGGGCCCGCCAGCGCTGGCGGTGGCGTTCTACGACCCATGGGCAGCACTGAGCTGGCACCTCAAAAAAAACCGCCCGGCTAAGGGCGGCGTATCTCCAGCAGGAAATGTTACCAGCGCGGAACATAATGCCAGGACAAACCCGCAAAGGCCCCGCGCTGTCGTCAGGGGAATGTTCCCCTGGTTACCGGCCAGCCCTTATCGGGCCTGTACCTTAGTTTCATTGTCGCGTTCGCTGAGATTCAGCAGCGCGTACAGGATGATGGCGCCAAAGGTGGCGGTACCAATGCCTTCGAGCTTGAACTCGCCGAAGGTCAGCGTGAAGTTGCCCGTGCCCAGGATCAGGGTGATGGCCGCCACGATGAGGTTTTTGTTCTGCGAGAAGTCCACCTTGTTGTCGACCCAGATCTTGGCGCCGGCCACGGCGATCAGGCCGAAGACCACGATGGACACGCCGCCCATCACGGGCAGGGGAATCGCCTGGATCAGCGCGCCGAACTTGGGCGAGAAGCCCAGCAGCAGCGCCAGGATGGCCGCGCACATGAAGACGGCCGTGGAGTAGATGCGGGTTGCGGCCATCACGCCGATGTTCTCGGCATAGGTGGTCACGCCCGTGCCGCCCACGCTGCCGCTGACCATGGTCGCCACGCCGTCGCCGATGAAGGCACGGCCCATGTAGCGGTCCAGGTCCTTGCCCGTCATGGCCGTCACGGCCTTGATGTGGCCCAGGTTCTCGGCCACCAGCACGATGACCACGGGCACGATCAGCACCATGGCATGGGCGCTGAACACCGGCGTGTGGAAAGTGGGCACGCCAAACCAGGCCGCATTGGCCACGCCCGACAGGTCCACGGCCTTGCCCCAGCCCAGCACATTGGTGAACAGGCCGTAAAGCAGGCTGGAGACGATCAGGCCCACGAGGATCAGCAGGCGCTGCACCATGCCGCGCGTGAGCACGGCCACCAGGCCCACGCTCACAAAGGTCAGGGCCTGCATCCACGATTCGAAGTTGTTGGCGGCCATGTTCTTGACGGGGATGGCGGCCAGGTTCAGGCCGATCACCGCCACCACGGCACCCGTGACCACGGGCGGCATGAAGCGCTCTATCCAGCGCGTGCCTATCAGCTGCACCAGCAGGCCGACCAGCATATAGACAAAGCCGCAGGCCACGATGCCGCCCAGCGCCAGCCCCACATTGGCATTGGCGCCCTTGCCCGCATAGCCCGTCGCGGCGATCACCACGCTGATGAAGGCGAAGGACGAGCCCAGATAGCTGGGCACCTTGCCGCCGGTGATGATGAAGAAGATCAGCGTGCCTATGCCGCTCATGAACACGGCCAGGTTCGGATCGAAGCCCATGAGAATCGGCGCCAGCACCGTGGAGCCAAACATGGCGATCACATGCTGCACGCCCATCAGACTGGTCTGCGGCCAGGGCAGACGCTCATCGGGACCAATGACGCCGCCGCCCTGCAAGACTTCGGACGAACGCTCCGTCCATTGAAATATTCCCATCCCATCGCTCCTTGGAGACAAAAAAACGGAGCAGATTATGGCAAGCAGTGCTTGTCCTATGGGGTCGTGCAAGCACTGGTAAACCAAGGGCTGTGGTCTCTTGCATACGCGGGGAAACCGACGGCGGAATCGCAAACTATCAAATACATAGCTGCCAGCAACATCTAATCAATGACTTCGCAATGAAAAACCCATGAAGTGGCTGATCAGCAAGCGCAAGAAGCTATCAAATTCATTGATTCTGCTGCAGCGCACGCGCAATGCGGTCGCGCTTGACCGTGGGCTTGGGCACCTTGAACGGGAACCACATGCGCACGTCCTCCTCCAGCCCGATGCCGTGCATGAAGTTGTAGATGGCCTTTTTGAGCGCCGCGCCCAGTGCGTCGTGATCGACGCCCGTGGGGTCGATGAAGGGGCGGTCGTTCTTGGCAAAACCGCCCTCGGGCAGCGGCGGCAGCTCGATGCCGTATTCCTCGGGATTCAGGCCCACGGGCGAGTGCACGGTGCAGCTGAAGCGGTGGAAGAAGCCGCTTTGAATGCAGCCGTTGAGGAACAGCTGGCGCACATATTCGAGCGCGTCCACCGTGTCCTGCACGGTCTGCGTCGGAAAGCCGTACATCAGATAGGCGTGGACCAGAATGCCGGCCTCCGAGAACGCCTTGGTCACGCGTGCCACCTGGTCCACGGTCACGCCTTTTTTCATCAGCGCCAGCAGCCGATCGGACGCCACTTCCAGACCGCCGGAGATGGCGATGCAGCCGCTGTCGGCCATCAGCTCGGCCAGCTCGGGCGTGAAGGTCTTTTCAAAGCGCACATTGCCCCACCAGGAGATGCCGGCGTTGCGCGCAATCAGCTCCTGCGACAGCGCCTTGAGCGCCTTGGGCGGCGCGGCCTCATCGACAAAGTGAAAGCCGGTCTGGCCGGTCTCGGCAACGATGGCCTCGATTCGGTCGGCCAGCACGGCGGCGCTGGCGCCCTCGTAGCGGCCGATATAGTCCAGGCTCACATCGCAGAAGCTGCACTTCTTCCAGTAGCAGCCATGGGCCACGGTGAGCTTGTTCCAGCGCCCGTCGCTCCACAGGCGGTGCATGGGGTTGAGCATGTCCAGCAGCGACAGGTATCTGTCCAGCGGCAGGCCGTCCCAGGTGGGCGTGCCGACCTCGGCAAACGCGATGTCGGACTCCATCATGTTGATGTACTGGACCTTGCCATCGTCGGCACGCACAAAGGTGCGCACCAGACGCGATCTGCCGCGCTCGCCGTGCAGATGCTCGAGCAGCGCCAGCAGCGGGCGTTCGCCCGCATCCAGGGTCACAAAGTCGAAGTAGTCGAACACGCGCGGCTCGGCCAGCTCGCGCAGCTCGGTGTTGACAAAGCCGCCGCCCAGCACGGTGGCGATCTGCGGATGGTGCTTCTTGAGGGTCTGGGCAATGCGAAACGCCGCATAGGCCGAACCCGGGAAGGGCACGGACAGCAGCACCACCGTGGGCTGGTGGCGCTCCACGGCCTCCAGCGTCAG
>JAFAIY010000288.1 GCA_019236485.1 Comamonas sp.
CATTTTCTGCAGATCTGGGTGCTGCCGGCCCGCACCGGCATCGAGCCCGGCTATGCGCAGAAGGCTTTTCCCGAAGCGGAAAAGCGCGGGCGCCTGCGCCTGGTGGCATCGCCCGACGGGGCCGAGGGCTCGGTGCTCATGAATGCCGATGCACGCCTGTATGCGGGCCTGTTCGACGGGGACGAAGCCGCCGATCTGCCTCTGCCCGCGGGCCGCAAGACCTATGTGCATCTGGTGCGCGGCGAACTGGAGGTGAATGGACAAAAGCTGACAGGCGGCGATGCCGCGCTTATTGAAAATGAAGCGCGTCTGGTCCTTGGCCATGGCCAGGGTGCGGAAGTGCTGGTGTTTGATCTGCAGCCCTGAGAGCCGGGACTGCATTGCCGAGTGAACGCGGCCCGGGGCCGCAACCATGGGAGCTTGAAATGTTGAATCAATGCAAAAATCCGCTGGATCTGCTGGGCCGCGTGCTGATCGCACTGCTGTTCCTGCCTGCCGGCATACAGAAACTCACCGGCTTTGCCGGCTCGGTGGGCTATGCGGCGGCGGCGCACATGCCTTTGCCGCAGATCGCGGTGGCTGTAGGCCTGGTGATCGAGATCGTGGGCGGCCTGGCCATGCTGCTGGGCTGGAAGACCCGCTGCGTGGCCCTGATCCTGGGCTTCTTCACCCTGGTGGCCAGCTTCTTCTTCCACAATTTCTGGAGCGTGCCCGCCGACGCGGCCATGGTGCAGCAGCTGCTGTTCTGGAAGAACATCGCCCTGGTCGGCGGTCTGCTGGGCTATGCCGCACATGGTGCCGGAGCCTGGAGCGTGGACGGCCGCAAGGCATAACGCGGGTTTCAGACGCGCCGCCTGCTATAAATTTGCTAGGCTACTGCGCTTAGCCACACAAGGCCCGCCGGGTGCGAATCCGGCGGGCTTTCGATTGGGGCTGCTGGCGGGGCGAGCCGGAGCACAGGCGTGGCCCCGGGAACATATCAAGGAAGAATTCATGAGCAATATCGTTGTCGTCTATCACTCGGGCTACGGCCATACCCAGCGCATGGCGCAGGCCGTAGCGCAGGGCGCGGCCGCCCAGCTGCTGGCCATCGATGCCGACGGCAATCTGCCCGAGGGCGGCTGGCAGCTGCTGGCCGGTGCCGACACCATCGTGATGGGGGCTCCCACCTATATGGGCGGGCCGAGCTGGCAGTTCAAGCGCTTTGCCGATGCCTCGTCCAAGGCCTGGTTTGCCCAGAGCTGGAAGGACAAGCTGTTCGCGGGCTTCACCAACAGCGCCGGCGTGCAGGGCGACAAGCAGGTCACGCTAGACTATCTCTACCACCTGGCCATGCAGCACAGCGGCATCTGGGTGGGGCTGGGCATGCTGCCCTCCAACACCAAGGCCGCGCAGCGCAACGATGTGAACTGGATGGGGGCCTGCTCGGGCGCCATGGCGCAGACGCCGTCCGATGCCTCGGTGGCCGAGATGCCGGCCGGCGACCTGGAGACGGCGCGCCAGTTCGGCGAGCGCGTGGCCAGGACCGCGGCGCGCTGGGCCAGATAAACGCTATTCAATCAGGATCGGCCAGCGCCTGCTGCGTCTGGATTTCAGAGGGGTTCCCATCTGAAATCCTCGTGTGGCAGGTGCTGGCCGCTCTGCTTTTTGTAGGTCAACCTACAGCAGGTGCTTCTTGACGGGACGCGGGTGGACCAGGGTTTTGCGCTCCAGGCCCGTGTCCAGCGAGTCGCGCTCGTCGAACACAAAGCAGCCGCCGTCGTAGAACTGGCCGTCGGTTTCCTCGAAGTACTTGAGGATGCCGCCCTCGAGCTGGTAGACATGCTCTATGCCTTCCTCCTGCATGAGGATGGCGGCTTTTTCGCAGCGTATGCCGCCCGTGCAGTAGCTGACCACGGTCTTGCCCGCAAACTCGGCCTTGTGCGCGCGCAGCGCGGGCGGGAACTCGGTGAACTTGGTCAGGCGCCAGTCCACGGTGCCCGCGAATGCGCCTTCGTCCACCTCGTAGTCGTTGCGGGTGTCCAGCGTCACCACTTCGCGGCCCGCGTCGTCATGGCCCTGTTCCAGCCAGCGGCGCAGCGTGGCCGGCGCGACCGAGGGCGCGCGTCCGTTGGCGGGGCGGATGGAGGGATGGTCCATGCGAATGATCTCGCGCTTGACCTTGACCAGCATCTTGCGGAACGGGACCGTGCGGGACCAGCTTTCCTTGGGGTTCAGATCGGCAAAGCGCGGGTCCTGGCGCAGGGCGTCCACGAAGCCGCGCACGGCCTGGGCG
>JAFAIY010000108.1 GCA_019236485.1 Comamonas sp.
TTGCACTTGAAAACGAAAAATGTCGAATTGAAAAATACAAAAGCGAGCGAGAATATTGATCTCTTGCTTCCACCATGAACCATGCATGTGTGGTGTATCCGCCGCCGCTGTAGCCGGGTATGGCCCCGGTCATGCCGCCTTCGGCTCTTTTGTTGAAGATCAATGTCCCAAGTCGCCACTCCCCTGACTACCGACCGCGCCGCCCTGATGGAGCGTCTGGCCCTGTCCGAAACCTATGACCTCGCCATCATCGGCGGCGGGGCGACGGGCCTGGGCGTGGCCGTGGACGCGGCGGCGCGCGGCTTCAAGGTGGTGCTGCTGGAGTCCATGGACTTTGCCAAGGGCACTTCCTCGCGCGCCACCAAGCTGGTGCACGGCGGCGTGCGCTATCTGGCCCAGGGCAATATCTCCCTGGTGCGCGAGGCGCTGCACGAGCGCACCACGCTGCTGCACAACGCACCGCATCTGGCCCAGCCGCTGGCCTTTGTCATGCCTTCGTACAAGCTGCTGGACACGCCTTTCTACGGCATAGGCCTGAAGATGTATGACGCCCTGGCCGGCAAGGCGGGCCTGGGAGCGACGGAATTCCTGTCCAGCGCCAAGACCGTGAAATACCTGCCCACGGTGCAGCAAAAAGGGCTCAAGGGCGGCGTCAAGTACTGGGACGGCCAGTTCGACGATGCGCGCCTGGCGCTGGCGCTGGCGCGCACGGCGGCGGCCAAGGGGGCTTTGCTCGTCAACTACTGCCCTGCAGAGAAGCTGATTTACGAACACCAGCAGGTCGCGGGCGTGATCTGCCGCGACCTGGAGTCGGGCCAGAGCTATACCGTGCGCGCCAAATGCGTGGTCAATGCCACCGGCCCCTGGGTGGACCTGTTCCGCCAGCAGGATGCCGAGGCCCAGGGCAAGCCGGCCCGGCCCATGGTGGCGCCCAGCCAGGGCGTGCACGTGGTGGTGGACCGCGACTTTCTGCCCACCGACCATGCGCTGCTCGTGCCCAAGACGGCCGACGGCCGCGTGCTGTTCGCCGTGCCCTGGCTGGGTAAGGTCATCCTGGGCACCACCGACACGCCGCGCAACGACCTGGCGCGCGAGCCGCTGCCCTTCCCCGAGGAGCTGGACTTCATCCTCAGCGAGGCCGGCAAGTATCTGAACCGCCAGCCCAAGCTGGCCGATGTGCGCAGCATGTGGGTGGGCCTGCGTCCCCTGGTCAAGCCCCAGGACGACGACGGCGAGAACACCAAGAAGATCAGCCGCGAGCACACCGTCATGTCCAGCAAGACCGGCCTGGTCACGGTGACGGGCGGCAAGTGGACCACCTACCGCGCCATGGCCGAGGACGTGCTGGCCGAGTGCGTGCAGATCGGCCGCCTGCCCGGCCGTCCCGCGGGCGTGACCGTGCACCTGCCGCTGGCCGGGGCTCCGGCCGAGGCCGCCGTGCAGCACGGCATGGACCAGGCCCAGGGTCTGCACTCCTACGGCACGGATGCGGCGGCCGTGGCGGCGCTGCCGGGCGCCAAGAACTGGTTGATGGACGGGCTGTCCGAAGCCATGGTGCGCTTTGCCGCACGCTTCGAATACGCGCGCACGGTGGAGGACATGCTGGCGCGCCGCAGCCGCCTGCTGTTCCTGGATGCGCGCAAGGCCGCCGAGCTTGCCCCGCGCGTGGCGGCCATCCTCACCGAGGAGCTGGGTCGCGACGTGCATCTGAACGACTTCCTGGCGCTGGCCAAGCAGTATCTGCCCGCCGAGGCCTGAGTCGCGGCGGCTGTGGCCGACCCGCAACAGCCGCGCCGTGCTTTCAATACATGAGCTGAATGCGCATGTAGGCAATGTATTTCAAGAGATATCTTGTTTGAAATCAATTGCTTGCATGCGCATCATGCTATGGTTTTAGCTTGAAATGGGGCTTGGCAGCAAGGCCTGGCTCGGAGCCTGCGGGATGGGTGCGGTTATAGCCGGCTAAGCGCTTGACGCAAAAAGGAAATCCTGCGACAATCCCCTGCTTCGCGTGTAAAAACGTGAAGTGTTCTGCCCAGTGGAAGCATCGCGAAATGGTTCGTGATGTGGACGACGGGCCCAAGACTGACTGGCTGCTTGATCGGCCCTTGAGAAGACTCTGGGGCTGTCGGGCGTTGCTGGAGCAAGTTGGGAATATTGAAATGATCCAAACAGAATCTCGGTTAGAGGTTGCCGACAACACCGGCGCGAAGTCTGTTCAGTGCATTAAGGTGCTGGGCGGTTCTCATCGTCGCTACGCGAGTGTTGGTGACATCATCAAGGTGAGCGTCAAGGAAGCAGCTCCTCGTGGTCGCGTCAAAAAAGGCGAGATCTACAGTGCTGTGGTGGTGCGCACCGCCAAGGGCATCCGTCGTGCAGACGGTTCGCTCGTGAAGTTCGACGGCAATGCCGCCGTGCTGCTGAACGCCAAGCTGGAGCCCATCGGCACCCGCATCTTTGGCCCCGTGACTCGTGAACTGCGTACCGAAAAGTTCATGAAGATCGTGTCCCTGGCCCCTGAAGTTCTCTAAAGGAAGCACCATGAACAAGATTCGCAAGGGCGACCAAGTCATCGTGCTGACCGGCCGTGACAAAGGCAAGCAAGGCGTGGTTTCGGCTCGCACGGACGACTCCCACCTGTTGATCGATGGCATCAACCTGGTGAAGAAGCACACCAAGCCGAACCCCATGAAGGGCACAACCGGCGGCATCGTGGAAAAGGCCATGCCTATCCACCAGTCCAACGTGGCGATTTTCAACGCCGCTACGGGCAAGGCCGACCGCGTGGGCATCAAGGTGAACGCCGACGGCGCACGTGTTCGCGTGTTCAAGTCCAATGGCGCTGAAATCAAGGCCGCCTAAGGAGTAACACATGGCACGACTGCAAAAACTCTATCGCGAAAAGATCGCGGCCGAACTCAAGGAAAAGTTCGGTTACACCTCCGCTATGGAAGTGCCCCGCCTGACCAAGATCACCCTGAACATGGGTGTGAGCGAAGCCGTGGCCGACAAGAAGGTGATGGACAACGCCGTGGCTGACCTGACCAAGATTGCTGGTCAGAAGCCTGTGGTGACCAAGGCCAAGAAGGCTATCGCTGGTTTCAAGATCCGCGAAGGCCAAGCTATCGGCTGCATGGTGACCCTGCGTGGCGTTCAGATGTATGAATTCCTGGACCGTTTCGTCACCGTGGCTCTGCCCCGCGTGCGTGACTTCCGTGGTATCTCCGGCCGTTCGTTCGACGGTCGCGGCAACTACAACGTCGGCGTCAAGGAACAGATCATCTTCCCCGAAATCGAATACGACAAGGTGGATGCTCTGCGTGGTCTGAATATCAGCATCACGACGACCGCTAAGAGCGACGACGAGTGCAAGGCACTGCTCGCTGCGTTCAAATTCCCCTTCAAGAACTGAGGTGGCGCATGGCTAAAGTTGCAATGATTCAGCGCGAACTGAAGCGCGAAAAGCTGGCAGCCAAGTACGCTGCCAAGTACGCAGAACTGAAGGCAATCGCCGGCGACGCCAAGCGTTCCGACGAAGAGCGCGATGCCGCTCGCCTGGGCCTGCAAAAGCTGCCCCGTAACTCGAACCCCACTCGCCAACGCAACCGTTGCGAGATCACGGGCCGTCCTCGTGGCACCTTCCGTCAATTCGGTCTGGGCCGCGCCAAGGTGCGTGAATTGGCCTTCGCTGGCGACATCCCCGGTGTCACCAAGGCCAGCTGGTAAGCAAGCAGGAGAGATTAAACATGAGCATGAGTGATCCCATCGCTGACTTGCTGACCCGCATCCGTAACGCACAAATGGTCTCCAAGGCCACCGTGTCGGCTCCTTCCTCCAAGGTCAAGGTTGCCATCGCACAAGTGCTGAAGGAAGAAGGCTATATCGACGGCTTCGAAGTGAAGTCCGAAGGTGGCAAGTCCGAACTCGAAATTACCCTGAAGTACTACGCCGGTCGCCCTGTGATCGAGCGTATCGAACGTGTGAGCCGTCCCGGCCTGCGCGTGTACAAGGGTCGTCACGCAATCCCTCAGGTCCAGAACGGCCTGGGTGTGGCCATCGTCACTACGCCCCAGGGTGTGATGACCGATCGCAAAGCACGTGCTGCCGGTGTCGGCGGTGAAGTGCTGTGCTATGTGGCCTAACGGACATTGAAGGAGAAATACTGAAATGTCTCGCGTAGCAAAAGCAAATGTGACCATCCCCGCTGGCGTGGATGTGTCTATCAATGCTGATTCCATCAAGGTCAAGGGCAAGGGCGGCGATCTGTCGCTGGCCCTGAACAGCCAAGTGGTCATCAGCAACAACGACGGCAAGCTGTCTTTCGCCCCTGTCAACGATTCCCGTGAAGCTGATGCTCTGGCCGGTACTTTCCGCCAGCTGGTCAACAACATGGTCAAGGGCGTGACCGAAGGCTTCGAGAAGAAGCTGACGCTGATTGGCGTGGGCTACAAGGCCGCTGCTTCGGGTTCCAAGCTGAACCTGGCTGTGGGCTTCTCGCACCCCGTCAACTTCGAGATGCCTGCCGGCATCACCATCGCTACCCCCACTCCGACCGAAATCGTGATCAAGGGTGCTGACCGCCAAGCTGTCGGTCAATTGGCTGCTGAGATCCGCGCCGTTCGTCCTCCCGAGCCTTACAAGGGCAAGGGCATTCGCTATGCGAATGAGAAGGTCGTGATCAAAGAGACCAAGAAGAAGTAAGGAGCTGCAATATGTTGACCAAGAAAGAGCAGCGTCTGCGCCGTGCCCGTCAGACTCGCATCCGCATTGCCCAGCAAGGCGTGGCGCGTCTGAGCGTGAACCGTACCAACCTCCACATCTACGCCTCCGTGGTTTCGGAAGACGGCACCAAGGTGCTGGCTTCGGCCTCCACTGCAGAAGCCGAAGTGCGTTCGCAACTCGGCGCCGCAGGCAAGGGTGGCAACGTGGCAGCCGCCACACTGATCGGCAAGCGTATTGCTGAGAAGGCCAAGGCTGCTGGCGTTGAGAAAGTCGCTTTCGACCGCGCCGGTTTTGCATACCACGGCCGCGTGAAGGCTTTGGCAGAGGCCGCTCGCGAAGCGGGCCTGCAGTTCTAAGCGGAGCGGATTGAAAATGGCAAAGTTTTCCCCCAAGGTGCAAGACCAAGGCAATGACGACGGTCTGCGCGAAAAAATGATCGCGGTGAACCGCGTCACCAAGGTTGTGAAGGGTGGCCGTATCCTCGGCTTCGCTGCACTGACCGTGGTTGGCGACGGCGATGGCCGCGTTGGCATGGGCAAGGGCAAGTCCAAGGAAGTGCCTGCTGCCGTGCAAAAGGCGATGGAAGAATCCCGTCGCAACATGATCAAGGTGTCTCTGAAGGACGGCTCGATCCACCACACCGTGATGGGTCACCATGGCGCAGCATCCGTGATGCTGAACCCCGCCCCCAAGGGTACCGGCATCATCGCAGGCGGCCCCATGCGCGCTGTCTTCGAAGTGCTGGGTATCACCGACATCGTGGCCAAGAGCCATGGCTCGTCGAACCCTTACAACATGGTCCGTGCAACTTTCGACGCTTTGAAGAACTCCACTACCCCCGCGGAAGTGGCTGCAAAGCGCGGCAAGTCTGTTGAAGACATCTTCACGGCCTGATCGGAGTCAATCACATGACAACGCAACAAACCGTTAAGGTGCAACTGGTGCGCAGCCCCATTGGCACCAAGGAATCGCACCGCGCTACCGTTCGTGGCCTGGGCCTGCGCAAGCTGAACTCCATCAGCGAACTGCAGGACACTCCCGAAGTGCGCGGCATGATCAACAAAATCGCCTACTTGGTGAAGGTTCTCTGAAAGGATTGATGATGGAACTCAATAGCATCAAGCCTGCAGACGGCGCCAAGCACGCCAAGCGTCGCGTGGGTCGCGGTATCGGTTCTGGTCTGGGTAAGACCGCCGGCCGTGGTCACAAGGGTCAGAAGTCGCGTTCGGGTGGCTACCACAAGGTGGGCTTCGAAGGCGGTCAAATGCCTTTGCAGCGTCGCCTGCCCAAGCGTGGCTTCAAGTCGCATCTGCTGAAGTTCAATGCAGAAGTGACCCTGTCCGAGCTGGATCAGCTCGGCCTGGCCGAAGTCGATCTGGCTGCCCTGAAGCAAGCCGGTCTGGTGGGCGCAATCGCTAAGGTGGTCAAGGTCATCAAGAGCGGTGAACTCAGCAAGGCTGTCAAGCTCAGCGGTATCGGCGCTACTGCCGGTGCCAAGGCCGCCATCGAAGCTGCCGGTGGCAGCATCGCCTGATTAAAGTTCTGAAAGAAGACATCCGTGGCTACTAGCGCAGCTCAAATTGCAAAGACCGGGAAATTCGGCGATCTCCGTCGCCGTCTGGTTTTTCTGTTGCTCGCGCTGGTCGTATACCGTATCGGGGCGCATATCCCCGTGCCTGGTATCGATCCAGTGCAGCTGCAGCAGCTGTTCAATGGCCAGCAGGGCGGCATTCTCAATCTGTTCAACATGTTCTCGGGTGGAGCGCTGTCGCGCTTCACGGTGTTCGCACTGGGGATCATGCCGTACATCTCGGCATCGATCATCATGCAGCTCATGACCTATGTGGTCCCGACATTCGAGCAGATGAAAAAGGAAGGTGAAGCGGGTCGTCGCAAGATTACCCAGTACACCCGCTACGGCACTCTGGGCCTGGCGATTTTTCAGTCCTTGGGAATTGCTGTCGCCTTGGAAAGCTCGGCAGGTCTGGTTCTGAGCCCGGGTTTTGGCTTCCGCATGACTGCGGTGGTCAGCCTGACGGCCGGTACCATGTTCCTGATGTGGCTCGGTGAACAGATCACGGAACGTGGTCTGGGCAACGGTATCTCGATACTGATTTTTGGCGGTATCGCCGCAGGTCTGCCGAGCTCCATCGGTGGTCTGCTGGAACTGGTGCGCACCGGTGCCATGAGCATCCTGGCGGCTATCTTCATTGTCCTCGTGGTGGCAGCCGTGACGTACTTCGTCGTGTTTGTCGAGCGAGGCCAACGCAAGATCTTGGTGAATTACGCACGCCGACAAGTCGGCAACAAGGTGTATGGCGGTCAGTCTTCGCACTTGCCGCTGAAGCTGAACATGGCGGGGGTCATTCCTCCCATCTTCGCTTCCTCGATCATCTTGCTGCCCGCTACGGTGGTGAATTGGTTCAGTGCAGGGGAATCCATGCGCTGGCTGAAGGATATTGCGAGCACGTTGACCCCTGGTCAGCCGATCTATGTCATCCTCTATGCCGCCGCGATCATTTTCTTCTGCTTCTTCTACACGGCCCTGGTCTTCAACAGCCGGGAAACCGCCGACAACCTGAAGAAGAGTGGCGCTTTCATCCCCGGGATTCGTCCTGGCGAACAGACAGCCCGCTACATTGACAAGATTCTGGTTCGCCTGACCCTGGCTGGTGCGATCTACATTACCTTCGTGTGCTTGTTGCCCGAATTCCTGATCCTGAAGTACAACGTTCCGTTCTACTTCGGTGGTACATCGCTGCTGATCATTGTGGTCGTGACGATGGACTTCATGGCGCAAGTGCAGAACTACGTGATGTCGCAGCAATACGAGTCGCTCCTGAAAAAGGCGAACTTTAAGGCTGGTATTTGATGACAAGGCTGCCCGGGTGGGCAGCCTGCCAAAAGTTAGTAGACGCCCATCGCTCTGTCGCGGGCATCGTTCCCGGTCGACAGGCCGATAGTGGATGGAAAGTTTTAGGAGAATAGAATGAGAGTTTCGGCTTCGGTCAAGAAAATCTGCCGTAACTGCAAGATCATCCGCCGCAAAGGTGTTGTGCGCGTGATCTGCACTGACCAGCGCCACAAGCAGCGCCAAGGTTGATTGAAAGCATTAGAGGACTAATATGGCACGTATTGCTGGCATTAACATCCCGCCGCACAAGCATGCTGAAATCGGCCTGACCGCCATCTTTGGCGTCGGTCGCACTACAGCTCGCAAAATCTGCGAAGCATGCGGTATTGAATACTCCAAGAAGATCAAGGATCTGACGGACGCTGATCTGGAAAAGATCCGCGACCAGCTGGCTCCCCTGACCCTGGAAGGCGACCTGCGTCGCGAAACCACGATGAACATCAAGCGTTTGATGGACATCGGCTGCTACCGCGGTTTCCGTCATCGTCGCGGCCTGCCCATGCGCGGTCAACGTACCCGCACGAACGCCCGTACTCGCAAGGGTCCGCGCAAGGGTGCAGCGGCTCTGAAGAAATAAGAGATTGAAAGATCATTATGGCTAAATCTCCCGCTAACAACGCAGCTGCTCGCGTTCGCAAGAAGGTTCGCAAGAACATTTCGGACGGCATTGCACACGTGCACGCTTCGTTCAACAACACGATCATCACCATCACCGACCGTCAAGGCAACGCTCTGTCGTGGGCTTCGTCGGGCGGCCAGGGCTTCAAGGGTTCGCGTAAGTCGACTCCCTTCGCAGCTCAGGTGGCTTCGGAAGTGGCTGGTCGTGCTGCCATCGAACAGGGCATCAAGAACCTGGACGTCGAAATCAAGGGTCCCGGTCCCGGCCGTGAATCCTCGGTTCGCGCCCTGGGTGCTCTGGGCATCCGCATCACTTCCATCTCGGACGTGACGCCGGTTCCCCACAACGGCTGCCGCCCTCAAAAGCGCCGTCGTATCTAATCTTTCTCAAGCCCACCGCCGCCCAGGTGCATTAGCATCGCGGGCGGCTCCCGTGTTTGCGCACGGTAGATGACACAAAGGAAATCAAGTGGCACGCTATATCGGCCCCAAGGCCAAACTCTCCCGCCGCGAAGGCACCGATCTGTTCCTGAAGAGCGCTCGTCGCTCCATCGCTGACAAGGCAAAGTTCGACACCAAGCCTGGTCAGCATGGCCGCACTTCGGGTCAGCGCACTTCGGACTACGGTCTGCAACTGCGTGAAAAGCAGAAGGTCAAGCGCATGTACGGCGTGCTGGAAAAGCAATTCCGCCGTTACTTCGAAGCTGCCGAGAGCAAGCGCGGCAACACCGGTGCCAACCTGCTGTCCCTGCTGGAATCGCGTCTGGACAACGTCGTGTACCGTATGGGCTTCGGCTCCACTCGCGCTGAAGCACGTCAGCTGGTCTCTCACAAGGCCATCACCGTGAACGGCCAGGCCGTGAACATCCCTTCCTACTCCGTGAAGGCTGGTGACGTGGTTGCCGTGCGTGAAAAGTCCAAGAAGCAGGCTCGCATCGTCGAAGCCCTGCAACTGGCTGGCCAAGTGGGCTTCCCCGCATGGGTGGAAGTGGCTGCCGACAAGGCAGAAGGCACTTTCAAGAAGTCTCCTGACCGCGATGAATTCGCGTCCGACATCAACGAATCTCTGATCGTTGAGTTGTACTCGCGTTAATCCTTAGCAGCGACATTTCTGTAAACCGTCCCCACGGCGCGAGGCATCGCGCCGTGGGTGCTTCACCAGCCTTACCGGTGTAACGAGCCGAGGGTATTGAGAGGAAGTCTGCATGCAAACGAATTTGCTGAAACCCAAGACAATCAATGTCGAACAACTTGGCCACAACCGCGCCAAGGTGGTTCTGGAGCCGTTTGAGCGTGGCTACGGCCATACGCTGGGCAATGCCCTGCGCCGTGTTCTGCTCTCCTCCATGGTGGGTTACGCAGCGACGGAAGTGACGATTGCTGGAGTGCTGCATGAGTACTCCTCCATCGATGGTGTCCAGGAAGATGTGACCAACATCCTGCTGAACCTCAAGGGTGTGGTGTTCAAGCTGCACAACCGTGACGAAGTCACCCTGAGCCTGCGCAAGGATGGCGAAGGCGTGGTCACGGCCCGTGACATTCAGACTCCCCACGACGTTGAAATCGTCAACCCTGATCATGTGATCGCCCATCTGTCGCAAGGCGGCAAGCTGGACA
Organism: Comamonas sp.; assembly: GCA_019236485.1. Classification (GTDB taxonomy): domain Bacteria; phylum Pseudomonadota; class Gammaproteobacteria; order Burkholderiales; family Burkholderiaceae_C; genus Comamonas. Next base: position 9,872 of record JAFAIY010000108.1, read on the forward strand.
TGCAGATCAAGGTGGAAAAAGGCCGCGGCTATGTGCCCGGCAACGTGCGCCGCTACGGTGACGAGTCGACCAAGTCGATCGGCCGTATCGTGCTCGACGCTTCGTTCTCTCCCGTCAAGCGCGTGAGCTACGCCGTCGAATCCGCACGTGTGGAACAGCGTACCGATCTGGACAAGCTGGTCCTGGAAATCGAAACCAACGGTGCCATCACCGCTGAAGACGCAGTGCGCGCTTCCGCCAAGATCCTGGTGGAACAGCTGGCCGTGTTCGCGCAGCTCGACGGTGGCGACATCGCCAGCGTGTTCGACGCTCCTGCCGGCGGCCGCGGCGCTGCCACGTCCTTCGATCCCATCCTGCTGCGTCCCGTGGACGAGCTTGAGCTCACCGTGCGTTCTGCGAACTGCCTCAAGGCAGAGAACATTTACTACATCGGCGACCTCATCCAGCGTACCGAAAACGAGCTGCTCAAGACCCCCAACCTGGGTCGCAAGTCGCTCAATGAGATCAAGGAAGTTCTGGCTTCCCGCGGTCTGACGCTGGGCATGAAGCTCGAGAACTGGCCGCCTGCTGGCCTGGAAAAGCGTTAATTGCTACAATAGCGGGCTATGCCGAGATCTCTGGTCTTGGCAAGAAGCCCAAGTGCCTCGGGCAGTACCTGATACGGCTGTCCGAATTAATTTAAAAGATCTACGGATCAAAGGAAAAGCACCATGCGTCACGGCAACGGCCTCCGCAAACTGAACCGCACTTCTGCACACCGCAAGGCGATGCTGCAGAACATGATGAACTCGCTGATCGAGCACGAAGCCATCAAGACCACGGTCCCTAAGGCCAAGGAACTGCGCCGCGTGATCGAGCCCATGATCACCCTGGCCAAGGTTGACACTGTCGCCAACCGCCGTCTGGCTTTCGACCGCCTGCGCGACCGCGACAGCGTGACCAAGCTGTTCAACGTGCTGGGTCCCCGCAACGCCAAGCGTCCCGGTGGCTACACACGTATCCTGAAGATGGGCTTCCGCGTGGGCGACAACGCTCCCATGGCCTATGTGGAACTGGTTGAGCAAGCTGAAGAAGCTGCAAAGGCTGAATAAGCCATAGCAGGCCAAAAAAGCCTGCTATAATTTGGAATTACCGCGCGATGGAGCAGTCTGGTAGCTCGTTGGGCTCATAACCCAAAGGTCGGAGGTTCAAATCCTTCTCGCGCAACCAAATTGAAAAAGGTCACGACATTGTCGTGACCTTTTTTTTGTCCATCGCACGGCGACGGATGGCCGAGTCCAGCCTCAGCCGGCCATGCCTCCGAGCTGCGTGCCGGTCCGATGGCGCAGGTGCTCGCGCACCCGGTTGGCGATGACCTGGGCGATCTCCGGGCTCAGCCCCTCGCTGATATGCAGCACCTCGGTGTAGTGCAGATACAGCAGGCCGCGCAGCGTCCGGAACGCGGCCTCGTGCGTGGCGCCGCAGACGCCGGCATCGTTGGCCAGCACGCGCTCGACGGCGCCGGGGTCGAGCAGCGCGACCTTGCAGATGGCGGCCTGGCGCAGGATCTCCAGGTCGATTTCCTCGAGGCGACTTTCCCACTCGAGGGGCAGGAAGCGGTTGGCTGGCATGTAGGCGGTTTCTCCTGTTCACTGCATGGGAAGGCCGGGCTGGGCATGTCCGACACCGAGATACTGGCATGCGCGCGGACCAGGCTGCGGGTTTTGCTGCTGGGCTCTTGATGCCGGTCAAACTTCGGTGGCGCAAGAATCGGCGCGGAGACCAAGCCATGCGGCACTGCATCATGATGTCAGTCATGCGGCGCAGCCAGCAATGCCCGTGCAGGCTTCTTGGCTTTTGGCCCGGGCAAGCTCCTGTCCCAGCGCCGCAGCGGCAAAGAAAAGGACTTACATGCTCGAGAAAACCGCCTCGCTGTTCCGCTACTTCAAATCGGTCGTGCCGTTTCGGGTTGTGCCTGCACTGATTGCCACCCTGGTGCTGGTCGGCCTGCTGATGATGCCGGTTCCCGCAGGTCTGGACCCCAAGGCCTGGCAACTGGTGGCCATCTTTCTGACCACCATCGTGGCCATCATCCTCAAGGTCATGCCCATAGGCGTGATGGCCTTGATGGCCATCGTCATCGTCTCGCTGTCCCAGGTCACCTCAACCTCATCCAAGGGGGCGATCACCGACGCGCTGAGCAGCTTCGCGAATCCGCTGATCTGGCTGATCGTGGTCGCCGTGCTCATCTCGCGCGGCCTCAAGAAGACGGGCCTGGGCAGCCGCATCGGCCTGATGTTCATTGCCTTGCTGGGCAAGCGCACCCTAGGCATAGGCTACGGCCTGGCGATCTGCGAGCTGGTGCTCGCGCCGTTCACGCCCAGCAATACGGCGCGCGGCGGCGGCATCGTGCATCCGATCATGAAATCCATCGCCAATGCCTTCGAGTCGGACCCGGCCAAGGGCACGCAGGGCAAGGTCGGCACCTATCTGGCCCTGGTCAACTACCATGCCAACCCCATCACCTCGGCCATGTTCCTGACCGCCACCGCGCCCAATCCGCTGGTCGTGGACCTGGTGGCCAAGGCCACGGGCCAGTCCCTGCACCTGAGCTGGACCAGCTGGGCGCTGTACATGCTGCTGCCGGGTCTGCTGTGCCTGCTGCTGATGCCGCTGGCCGTCTATCTGCTGTCGCCGCCCGAGCTCAAGGCCACGCCCAATGCCGTGGAATATGCGCGGGCCGAGATGGCCCGCATGGGGCCGCTGTCGGGCAAGGAGCGCGTGATGCTGGGCACCTTCGGCATGATGCTGCTGCTCTGGGCCAATGTGCCGCAGATGCTGTTCGGCCCGGCGTTCACGCTGGATCCGACCGTGGTGGCGTTTCTGGGCCTGTTCACCCTGATCATCACCGGCACCATAGACTGGGACGACGTGCTGTCCGAGAAGAGCGCCTGGGACACCCTGATCTGGTTCGGCGCCCTGGTCATGCTGGCCGAGCAGCTCAACAAGCTGGGCGTGGTCGCCTGGTTTGCCGAGGGCATGAAGAACGCCATCGTCGCCAGCGGCCTGGGCTGGCCGGCCGTGGCCGCGATTCTGGTGGGCGTCTTTGTGTTCTCCCACTATCTGTTCGCCAGCACCACGGCCCATATCAGCGCCATGATGCTGGCCTTTCTGACCGTGGGCGCGCAGCTGATCCCGCCGGACTATGTGCTCCCCTTCATGCTGATGATGACGGCGGGCTCGGCCATCATGATGACGCTGACACACTACGCGACCGGCACCTCGCCCATCATCTTCGGCAGCGGCTATGTCACGCTGGGCACCTGGTGGCGAGTGGGTGCGGCCATGTGCGTGCTTGAGCTGCTGATCTTTGCCGTGGTCGGCAGCTCCTGGTGGAAGCTGCTGGGCCTGTGGTGAGGAGATCCGCATGAAAACCGCCGTCTTCAGCGCGCGCCGCTACGACCAGTCCCTGCTCAGCGAGGCGAATCGAGCGGCCGGCCATGAGCTGCTCTTCATCCAGGACCGGCTCACGGCCGAGACCGCGGCGCTGGCGCGCGGCTGCACGGCCGTCTGCGTCTTCGTCAATGACTGCGTGGATGCCGAGGTGCTGCAGCTGCTGGCGGACCAGGGCACGCGCCTGGTGGCCACGCGCTCCACGGGCTACAACCACATCGATGCGGCGGCGGCCCAGCGCCTGGGCATGGCCGTGGTGCGTGTGAGCGACTATTCGCCGCACTCGGTGGCCGAGTTTGCCGTGGGCCTGCTGCTGGCCGTCAACCGCAAGATCGCACGCGCCAGCATGCGCACGCGCGAGGGCAATTTCGAGCTTGAAGGCCTGATGGGCTTCGATCTGCACGGCAAGACCGTGGGCGTGATAGGCACGGGCAAGATAGGCAGCATCTTCGCGCGCATCATGCTGGGCTTCGGCTGCACGGTGCTGGGCCACGACAAGCATCCCGATCCGGCCTTCGAGCAGCTGGGCGGACGCTATGTGCCGGTGCACGAGCTGCTGGCCGGCTCGGACGTGATCTCGCTGCATTGCCCGCTGACCGAGGAGACGCATCACATCGTCGACGCGGCCTCGCTGTCCCATGTGAAGCGTGGCGCCATCCTCGTCAACACCAGCCGCGGTGGCCTGGTGGACACCGAGGCCGCGGTGCAGGCGCTCAAGAGCGGCCAGCTCGGCGGCCTGGCCATCGATGTCTACGAGCAGGAGGCCAGCCTGTTCTTCCAGGACCTCTCGTCCACCATCATCACGGACGACGTGATCCAGCGCCTGGTGTCCTTTCCCAATGTCATCGTCACCGGCCACCAGGCTTTCTTCACCGTGGAGGCCATAGGCCAGATCATGGCGACCACGGTGGACAGCATCACGGCCTTCGAGCGCGGCGCGCCGCTGCTCAACCGCGTGCCCGGCAACTGAGCCGGGCGGCAGAGGCTTTTGCCGGCGCCCGCGCATGGGTATCGGGCCCAATCATCGGGTGGGCACGGGCTGATTTCGGCAACGCTAGAATGGCGTCCCTTTGCCGATTTACAGCCCACAGCAGGTGGGCATTTTTGTTACCGCCGCCAGTGCTGTGCCACCTCCCATGACGACTGCTTTTTCCCCCGCCACACTGGGCATAGATTTCGGAACTTCCAACTCGGCGGCCGCCTATCGCGTGCCGGGCCAGCCCGCACGCCTGCTGCCCCTGGAAAACAGCGCCACCGGCATGCCCACGGCGCTGTTCTTCAACACCGAAGAGCACAGCACCCATTTCGGGCGCGATGCCATGCAGCAATATCTGGCCGGCGAGGAAGGGCGTCTGATGCGCTCGCTCAAAAGCCTGCTGGGCAGCAGCCTGCTGCTGGAGAAGACGGCGGTGCATGAGCAGCTGGTCAGCTACCAGGACATCATCGCCATCTTCCTCAAGCGCGTGGCCGATCAGGCGCGCAGCGCGCTGGACGGCCGTCTGCCGGAGCGCGTGGTGCTGGGCCGCCCCGTGCATTTTGTCGACGCGCATCCCGAGCGGGATCGCCAGGCCCAGGAGGCGCTGGCCGCCGCGGCCAGGACTGCGGGCCTGGGCGAGGTGAGCTTCCAGCTGGAGCCGATTGCCGCGGCGCTGGATTACGAGCAGCGCCTGAGCGAGGAAAAGCTGGTGCTGGTCGTCGATATCGGCGGCGGCACCTCGGACTTCACCGTGGTGCGACTGGGGCCGCAGCAGGCCGGGCATGCCGATCGCAGCCAGGATATTCTGGCCACCACGGGCGTGCACATCGGCGGCACGGACTTCGACCATCGCCTGAATGTCGCTCAGGTCATGCCGCTGCTGGGCTACAAGCATATCGGCCCCAGCGGCCGCGAAGTGCCCAGCAGCGTGTTCTTCGATCTTTCCACCTGGCATCTGATCCAGTGGCTGTACACCGCCAAGGCCCTGGCCTCGGCGCGCAATCTCAAGAGCGACTACAGCGATCTGCAACTGCACCAGCGCCTGATGAAGGTGCTGGAATGGCGCGAAGGCCACCGTCTCGCCGATGCAGTGGAGCAGGCCAAGATCGCGGCCTCGCAAAGCCATGCGGCAGCCGGCATCGCCCTGGGCTGGCTGGAGGACGGTCTGCCCGCGGAAATCTCGCCGCAGGTCTTGGAGGAGCTGCTGCAGGCCCCGCTGCAGCAGGTGGTGGAATGCGCCCAGGAATGCGTTCAGCTAGCCGGCGTGAGTCAGCCCGACGCGATCTATCTGACCGGCGGCTCGTCGGCCCTGCGCACGCTGCGCGACGCCTTGCGCACCGCGTTTCCCGCCACGCCGCAGGTCGAGGGCGATCTGTTTGGCGGCGTGGCCACCGGGCTGGCCTACGCCTGAACCAGGAAAACCATAGCTGCCAGTGCTTGATGGATAAGGGCTGGCGGCCGATCAAGGCTTATTCGGCCTCGGCCTCGCGCTTGAGTTCCAGCGCGCGCTCGTACAAGGTGTTGCGGCTGGCGCCCGTGATCTCGGCGGCCAGCTTCACGGCGGTCTTGGTCGGCAGCTCGGCCAGCAGCAGCTTGAGCACGCGCTCGGCCTCGCCCGATTCCTGCTGCTGGGCCACGGGGTGCAGCACGATGGCGAACTCGCCCTTCACGCGCTGCGGCGAGGCCTGCAGCCAGGCGGCCAGCTCGCGCGCCGGCATGGTCGCGATGTCCTCGAACTGCTTGGTGATCTCGCGCGCCAGCGTCACCGGGCGCTCGCCCAGCAGGGCCAGGGCCTGGGCCAGCTCGACGATGCGGTGCGGCGCCTCCAGCAGCACCGTGCAGCGCGGCTCGCCGGCCAGCTTCTGTGCGGCGGCCAGGCGCTCGGCATTCTTGGTGGGCAGAAAACCCGCGAACAGAAAACCGCTTTCGCCCTGGGCCGGCGTGACGGCGCCGGCCACGCTGATGGCCGAGGTCACGCTGCTGGCTCCGGGCAGCGGAATGCTGCGCAGGCCCTGGGCCTGCAGCGCCGCGCACAGCCGGGCACCGGGGTCGCTGACGCCGGGCGTGCCCGCGTCGCTGACATAGGCGATGCGCTGGCCCTGCTGCAGGCGCGCGATCACCTGCTGGGCGGCTTCGGCCTCGTTGTGCTGGTGCACGGCCAGCAACTGGCTGCCGGGGCGCTCCAGCCCGTAGCTGCGCAGCAGGCCCTGGGTGTGGCGCGTATCCTCGCAGGCAATGCAGTCCACGAGCTGCAGCACATGCAGGGCGCGCAGGCTGATGTCGGCCAGATTGCCGATGGGCGTGGCCACCACATACAGGGCTCCCTGCGGATAATGCTGGGAAGCCGCCGCGTCACGCGCGGCAGTCAGTGCAGAGGCGAAAGAGGTAGTCAATGGATTTCCTTGGAAAGCGGCCGCCAGGGCCTGCAGTCAGCACCGCTGTGCGCGGCCAGCGCGCCGAAGACGCGGCCCTGGCCTGTCTGCAGGCGCAGGGCTTGAAGCTTGTCGAGCGCAATTATCGGACCCCGGGCCGCGGCGGTGGCGAAATCGATCTGATCCTGCGCGATCGCGACGGGTCTTTGGTCTTCGTCGAGGTCCGAAGCCGCAATACCGCGCGCTTCGGCGGCGCGGCAGCCAGCATAGGCAGCATCAAGCAGCAGCGCATCGTGCTGGCCGCGCGTCACTATCTGATGCAATTTGCGGCCCCTCCACCCTGCCGTCTCGATGTGGTGCTGGTGGATACTTCGGGGAGTCCGGCCGCCGTGGAATGGCTGAAGGCAGCCTTCGACGCCATGTAGCGGCCGCTTCGGCAACGCTGATGCGCAAATAACGCTTAGCTACCAAAGAGATAACAGACGGCAGGTATCATCGGGCCTCCATGCTAGAGCAAAGAATTCAACAGCATTTCATCGACAGTGCCGACCTGAAGTACCAGGCCGCCCAGGCGCTGAGCCAACCCATTGCTTCCGCCGTCCAGGCCATGCTGGCCTGTGTGACGGGCGGCGGCAAGGTCCTGGCTTGCGGCGCCGGGGTGTCGGCCAGCGATGCCCAATTGTTCGCCTCCCTGTGCGTGACGGGGTTCGAGCGCGATCGCCCCGAGCTGGCGGCGCTGGCCCTGACCTCCGACGGAGGGCTGCTGGGGACCGTGGGCGCCACGGGCTCGGGCGGCAATGCCACGCAGTATCTGGCGCGCCAACTGCGCGCCCTGGGCCAGCCCGGCGATCTGCTGCTGCTCATGTCCGTGACCGGCAACGAGGTGGCCGTGCAGGAGGCCCTGGAGGCCGCCCATGAGCGCGACATGATGGTCGTGGTGCTGACGGGGCGCACCGGCGGCAATCTGGCCACCAGGGTGCGCGAGACCGATGTGCTGATCTGCGTGCCCCACGACCGTGCGGCGCGCGTGCGCGAAACCCATACCTTGATCCTGCACTGTCTGGCCGACGGTGTGGATTCCCAATTGCTTGGTGATCAGGAGATGCCTTTATGAAGTTGCAGTGGACCCGTGTTGCATGCGCCGCCCTGACCGTGGCGGCCCTGGGTGGTGCTTTGAGTGGTTGCGTGGCCCTGGTGGGCGGCGGTGCAGCCATGGCCGGCATGTCGGCCGTGGACCGGCGCACCACGGGCACCCAGGTGGAAGACCAGGGCATAGAGCTGCGTGCGGGCAACCGTATCGCTGAGGTCATGGGCGAGAAAGCCCGCGTGGAAGTCACCAGCTACAACCGCCAGGTGCTGCTGACCGGCCAGGCCGGCAACGAGACCGACAAGCAGACCATTGAGAAGCTGGTGCGCGAGCAGGCCACGGTGCGCAAGGTCTACAACGAGATCGAGGTCGTGCCCTTCACCGCCACGCTGGGCCAGCGCTCCAAGGACACCATGCTCACCGGCCAGGTCAAGGCCAGCCTGGTGAACGCCAAGGATATTTCGTCCTCGGCGATCAAGGTGGTGACCGAGAGCAATGTGGTCTATCTGATGGGCATAGTCACCCCGCGCGAATCCAAGCGGGCGGCCGAGATCGCGCGCGGCGTGAACGACGTGAGCAAGGTGGTGCGCCTGTTCGAGGTCATCTCCGAAGACGAGCTGGCCGCGATGACGCCCAAGGCCGCGCCGGTGACGGAAGACCGGGTCGGCAGCAACTGAAGCGCGCGCCCATGAAAAAAGCCGGACCAGGGTCCGGCTTTTTTCATGGGGATGGCGATCTCAGCGCAGGCGCTGGATCAGGCTGGAGGTATCCCAGCGATTGCCGCCCATGGCCTGCACATCGGCATAGAACTGGTCCACCAGCGCCGTCACGGGCAGGCGGGCGCCGTTGCGCTGGGCCTCGGCCAGCACCAGTCCCAGGTCCTTGCGCATCCAGTCCACGGCAAAGCCGAAGTCGAACTTGCCCACGGCCATGGTCTTGCCGCGGTTGTCCATCTGCCAGCTCTGGGCCGCCCCCTTGCCGATCACCTCGAGCACCTTGTCGACATCCAGGTCTGCGCGCAGGCCGAAGGCAATCGCTTCGGACAGGGCCTGCACCAGGCCGGCAATGCAGATCTGGTTGACCATCTTGGTCAGCTGGCCGCTGCCGCTTTCGCCCATATAGGTGAAGGCGCGCGCGAAAGCATCGGCCACGGGGGCGGCGTTATCGAAAGCCGATTGCTCGCCGCCGCACATCACGGTCAGCTGGCCGTTGACGGCCCCGGCCTGGCCGCCCGAGACGGGGGCGTCGACGAAATGCAGGCCGCGCTGCTGCGCTTCGGCATATAGCTCGCGCGCCACCTGGGCCGAGGCCGTGGTGTGGTCCACCAGTATCGCGCCTTCGTCCATGCCGGCAAATGCGCCGTCCTCGCCCAGCACCACGGAGCGCAGGTCATCGTCGTTGCCCACGCAGCAGAACACCAGGCTGGCGCCCTTGGCGGCTTCGCGCGGGCTGGCCGCATGGCGCCCGCCGGGGAATTCCTCGCACCAGGCCTCGGCCTTGGCCGTGGTGCGGTTGTACACCGTGACCTGATGGCCGGCCCTGGCCAGATGCCCGGCCATGGGGTAGCCCATGACGCCCAGGCCTAGAAACGCCACCTTGGCGGCGGCGGTCTCGTTGTAGCTGCGGGAAGCGATGGCGGGAGTGTTCATGCTGAGGTCTTTCGCTGCGGGAGGCAGGTTCTTACACGATGGTCAGATGCTCGGTGCCGGCCGCCAGGTCCTGAGAACGCGCGCGCTGGCTGTTGAGCTTGATCTGCAGGCGCAGGTCGTTGACCGAGTCGGCATTGCGCAGCGCATCTTCGTAGGTGATGAGATTGGACTCGAACAGGTCGAACAGCGCCTGGTCGAAGGTCTGCATGCCGATGTTGCGGCTCTTCTTCATGATCTCCTTGATCTCGGCCACCTCGCCCTTGAAGATCAGGTCCGCGATCAGCGGGGAGTTGAGCATGACCTCGATGGCCGCCACGCGGCCCTTGCTGCTTTGCTTGGGGATCAGGCGCTGCGAGATCATGGCGCGCAGATTCAGCGAGATGTCCATCAGCAGCTGCGGCCGGCGCTCTTCGGGGAAGAAGTTGACGATGCGGTCCAGTGCCTGGTTGGCGCTGTTGGCGTGCAGCGTGGCCAGGCACAGGTGGCCGGTCTCCGAGAAGGCGATCGCATGCTCCATGGTCTCGCGGTCGCGGATCTCGCCCATCAGGATCACGTCGGGCGCCTGGCGCAGGGTGTTCTTGAGCGCGGCCTCCCAGCTGTCGGTGTCCAGCCCCACCTCGCGCTGCGTGACCACGCAGTTCTTGTGCGGGTGCACGAATTCCACCGGGTCTTCCACGGTGATGATGTGGCCGAAGGAGTTCTCGTTGCGCCAGTCCACCATGGCCGCCAACGTGGTGGACTTGCCCGAGCCCGTGGCACCCACCAGGATGCACAGGCCGCGCTTGGTCATGGTCACTTCCTTGAGGATCTGGGGCACGCCCAGGCCGTCAATCGTGGGCAGGGTGGTGGGAATGGTCCGCAGCACCATGCCGACCTTGCCCTGCTGCATGAAGGCATTGACACGGAAGCGCCCCACGCCGGCCGGCGAGATGGCGAAATTGCACTCCTTGGTGTGCTCGAAGTCCGCCACCTGCTTGTCGCTCATGATGGAGCGCGCCAGGGCCAGCGTGTGCAACTGGCTCAGCGGCTGGGGCGAGACCTTGGTCACCTTGCCGTCGATCTTGATGGCGGGCGGGAACTCTGCGGTGATGAACAGGTCGCTGCCGTTGCGGCTGACCATGAGCTTGAGCAGATCGTTGATGAATTTACTGGCCTGATCTCTTTCCATGATCACTCCTTGTGCAGTGGCCAACAGCAAGGGCCACTCTTAAAAATTGGCGCGGCCCAAGCGAGAGATAGCCAGCAAGGGCCGCCCCGCAGCAAAGGCTGTCGTCCCCCTGGGGGGGAGCGGCAAAGCCGCTCAGGGGGGAGGCATCATCCCGGGAAATTTTCGGGAGTCTTGGCCTTGCTGCGCGCCTCGGCGGCGCTGATGAGGTTGCGCCGCACCAGATCGGTGAGGTTCTGGTCCAGGGTCTGCATGCCCACGTTCTGGCTGGTCTGGATGGTCGAGTACATCTGCGCCACCTTGGCCTCGCGGATCAGATTGCGGATGGCGGGCGTGCCCAGCATGATCTCGTGGGCGGCCACGCGGCCCTGGCCGTCCTTGGTCTTGCACAGCGTCTGCGAGATCACGGCCTGCAGCGATTCGGAGAGCATGGCGCGCACCATCTCTTTTTCCTCGGCGGGGAAGACGTCGATGATACGGTCTATGGTCTTGGCCGCCGACGAGGTGTGCAGCGTGCCGAACACCAGGTGGCCGGTTTCGGCGGCCGTCATGGCCAGGCGTATGGTTTCCAGGTCGCGCATTTCGCCGACCAGAATCGCGTCCGGGTCTTCGCGCAGCGCGGACTTCAGTGCCGCCGCGAACGACAGCGTCATGGGGCCGACTTCGCGCTGGTTGATCAGACACTTCTTGGATTCGTGCACGAATTCGATGGGGTCTTCCACCGTCAGGATATGGCCGTACTCGGTCTCGTTGAGGTAGTTGACCATGGCCGCCAGCGTGGTGGACTTGCCCGAGCCCGTGGGGCCGGTCACCAGCACGAGGCCGCGCGGCTTGAGCGCCAGCTCGCCGAAGATCTTGGGCGCGTTGAGTTGCTCCAGCGTCAGGATCTTGCTGGGAATGGTACGGAACACGGCGGCCGCGCCGCGGTTCTGGTTGAAGGCGTTCACACGGAAGCGCGCCAGGCCTTCGATTTCGAACGAGAAGTCCACCTCAAGGAATTCTTCGTACTGCTTGCGCTGGGCATCGCTCATGATGTCGTAGACCATGGAGTGCACGGTCTTGTGGTCCAGCGGATCGATGTTGATGCGACGCACATCGCCGTGGACGCGAATCATGGGAGGCAAGCCTGCCGACAAATGCAAGTCCGAAGCCTTGTTCTTGACACTGAATGCCAGCAATTGCGTGATATCCACGGAGATCCCTCTCTGGTTTGATACTCTGGCGCCAATTATGACGACGATTGAAAACAATCTGGGGCAGATTCATGCCCGCATGGCCGCAGCTTGCGGGCAAGCAAACCGGTCCGTGACATCGGTGCAACTGCTGGCCGTCTCCAAGACCTTTGGCGCCGATGCGGTGCGCGAGGCCGTGCTGGCCGGCCAGCGCAGCTTTGGCGAGAACTATATCCAGGAGGCCGTGGAAAAGATCGCCGCCGTGCGCGCCATGGGCCTGCCCGGCGCCGAGGCGCTGCAATGGCATTGCATAGGCCCGATCCAGAGCAACAAGACACGGCCGGTGGCCGAGAACTTCGACTGGGCCCAGACCGTGGACCGGCTGAAGATTGCCGAGCGGCTGTCGGCCCAGCGCCCGGCCGGCATGGAGCCGCTCAATGTCTGCATACAAGTCAATGTGGACGGCGGCGAGACCAAGTCCGGCGTGCTGCCCGGCGATGCGCTGGCGCTGGCCGAAGCGATTCTGAAGCTGCCTAATCTGGTGCTGCGCGGCATCATGAGCATCCCCGACGATGCTCCCGGTTTTGAAGCGCAATGCGCAGTCCACCAAAAGGCTGCAGCCGTTTTTGAGCTTATCAAGGCCAGCGGCCTGCCGGGTCTGGCGCAGTTCGACACCCTGTCCATGGGCATGACCGGCGATCTGGAAGCCGCCGTGGCCGCGGGCAGCACCATGGTGCGGGTCGGAAGCGGGATATTTGGAAGGCGTACCTATGGTACGCCCACCCCCTGAGGCGCTGCGCCTGGGCAGCCCCGCGCCTTCCCCCTCTCTCTACGCGCTGCGCGCTAGGGGAGGGGGACGACACCCTCGGTGCGGGGCGGCCCTTCCTCGGTGTCTCTGACTTGGTCCGCGCCGGTATCAGACCGCTGAGGCCATGCCATACCGCACGGGAGATTGTGGTTACGGCCGTTTCATCTGGCACTCGGTGGGCTGCTCGACCTGCTGCGCCGAATAGACGGCGTCGGTTCTGAAGCCGTAGTTCGTGCCTTCCCAGCCCGCTTTCACCGTCTTGCCATCCACGGGCGCAATGGTGTTGACCACCTGGGGCAGCAGCAACTGGTGGTCCTTGCCGCGCATCTTGACGGGGCCGAAGATGGTATCCATCGACATGTCTTCGAGGGCCTTGGCAATCTTCACGGTCTCGGTGGACTGGGCCTTGGCCACGGCTGCGGCCAGCATGCGCGGCACCAGGTCCATGCGCGGGGCCAGAAAGTCCTGGTTCATTTTGGCCTTGTACTCCTTGGCTCGGGCATCGGCCTGAGCGCGGTCGGCCTGGCCCGGGTGCCATTCGGCCACCCAGGTTACCAGGCCGGTTTTTGCCTGGGAAATGGAGGTCACGGTGCCAGGAAACCCGCCAGCGCTGTGGTTGAAGTAGCGCAGGTTGTATCCGGAGTCACCGGCGGACTTGAGCAGCAGAGCTAGGTCCTGACCCCAGTTGCCGGTGATGACC
>JAFAIY010000203.1 GCA_019236485.1 Comamonas sp.
TCGGGCGGCGAGAACATCTCCTCCATCGAGGTCGAGGACGTGCTCTACCGCCATCCGGCCGTGCTGGCCGCGGCCGTGGTGGCCAAGCCCGATCCGAAGTGGGGCGAGACGCCTTGCGCCTTTGTGGAGCTCAAGGCCGGTGCCCAGACCACGGCGGAGGACATCATCGCCCATTGCAAAAAGCATCTGGCCGGCTACAAGGTGCCGCGCGCCGTGGTGTTTGGCGAGCTGCCCAAGACCAGCACGGGCAAGATCCAGAAGTTCGAGCTGCGCAAGCAGCTGGGTTCGGCCTCGGCGATTTCCGTCTAAGCCTCTGTCCGCCGTCATGGCTGACGGCGGGCAGGGGTGAAAGCTCCGGCCGAGCCACTGGCCGGAAGCGGCCCGGCGGGCTCTGCGGCGCTATGACAGCGAGAACGCCGCGGCCGCTTCAAGCTCCAGAGGCTTGGACAGCAGATAGCCCTGGGCGCAGTCCACCCCCAGCTTTTGCAGCATCTCGAGTTCCTCGATCCGCTCCACGCCTTCGGCAATCACCAGGCTGCCAATTTCGTGCGCAAAGCTGGTCAGGCCCTTGGCCAGGGCGCGGCGCTTTTCGTCCGAGTCGATATGCTGGGTCAGGCTGATGTCCAGCTTGATGATCTCCGGCGCCAGATTCAGGATGTGGCGCATGCTCGAGTAGCCGGCGCCCGCATCGTCGACGGCCAGCCTTGCGCCGCGGCGCCGGAAAGGCTCGAGGCTGAGAGCCAGGGCCTTGTAGTCGTGCACGGCGGCGTGCTCGGTGATCTCGAGCACCACGCGCGACAGGTCTCTCATCTGCTCCAGCAGCGGGTACAGCCGGCCCGTCAGTATCAGCTCCGGCGAGCTGTTGACGCTCAGGCTGCAGCCGGGCGGCAGCTGTTCGAGGGCGGTGAGCGCCTTGGTGATCGCATGCAGCTCGAGCTCCAGACCCAGGCCGGCCCTGTCCGCGAGTTCGAACCATTGGTCGGGCGCCCGCCGGGGCTCGATATCGAAGCGCGAAAGGCTCTCGAAACCGCAGATCGTGCGATCCGCAATGCGGCAGATCGGCTGAAACACAATCCGCGGCGCGCCGCGCTCCATGGCCGAGCGGACCTCGCCGGCCAGCTCCTGCCTGGCGCGTTCGGCCGCCGCGCTTTCGTCCAGGCGCGCGGCCAGGATGTCGGCGAGAGCGCGCATTAGCTGCATATCGCGCTCGCCCAGGGAGGGATTGGGCAGATAGCTGAAGCAGCACAGCGTGCCGTAGATCTGACCGCTCTCCAGTCGGACCGGGACGCTGAGGTGGGAGCCTATGGGGATGGCGTGGGTGGCGGGAATATGCTGCGTGGCTGGCACCCGCGCCGTGTCCGGAATGCACTGCGGCAGCTTGCCCCGCACAACCTTGAGGCAATAACCTTCTTTAAGCGGAATCGACTGGTCCTGGTGCAGAGGGCCGTTCGGAACGCTGTCCACATGTGTCAGCACGCGGTCGGGTGGGAGGAAGTGCGAGATGAAAGCGACATCCATGCCCAGATGCTTGCGAATCGCGCGCAGCATCCGGTCCACGCCTTCGGCGCAAACGCCGGGGCTCATCAGCTGGGCAAGATGGTGATCCCCTTCGACAACGAATTCCGTCGACTGCATGCGTCCTCCTGATTTCAGTCAGCCTGCGCGGTTTTGGTTTTTTTATTTAATCGCGAACGGAGTTGGATGTGAAGAGATGTATGCAGATTAGATGTAAATGTTGAAAATTGTTATAGATTGTTAGGTGATGGCCCGCGGCAGGCCGCGGCGCAGTCCGACAAGGAGCGCTGGCCGGGTCTGGCCGAAATGGAAAAGGCCCGGCATCTGCGCTGCCGGGTTTTGTGGACTAGCGATTTTGATAGCGGCTCACGCATGCTATTCATAGAATTTGAATTGATCTCCAAGGGAGATCTATGAATATCGAGCGTATCTAGCTCCGCTTTTGGTAGTGCCTCAGGCCTGCTCGGGAGTCAGGCGCTGCCAGCCTTGCGGTGTCACGCGCAGCACCTCGGCGCGGCGGGTATGGGCATCGATATGCCAGTCGCTGAGCACGATGCGCCATTGCCCGGGTGCGAGCTCATGGTCGGCAGGGCGGTGGGTATGGCCGTGGATCAGCCAGGGCGCTTGCGCGGCCCGCATCCAGGTGGTGCACATCTGCGTGTCGGCGTCCGCATAGGGGGCGCCGGATTGCTTGCGCTGCTCGCTTTCGGATCTGGCGGAGCGACCCAGGGCGCGGCGTGCGGCCAGAGGCTGGGCCAGCAGCTGCTGCTGCCAGGCGGGCGAGCGGGAAAGCGCGCGAAACTGCTGGTACTCGACATCGTCTAGGCATAGCGCATCGCCATGGCTGAGCAAAATCCTGGGGCCGGCCCAGTCAAGCACCGTGGGGTCGCAGAGTCCGCTCATGCCGCTTTGGCGCAGAAACTCCGCTCCCGCAAGAAAGTCGCGGTTGCCGACCATGAAGAACAGCGGGCGTTGCCCTGCGGCCGCGCGCAGCACGGCCGCGCATTCGGCCTCGAAGCTGCCCGGCTCGTCAAGAGCGTCGTCGCCGACCCAGACCTCGAACAGATCGCCGAGGATAAAGACCGCATCGGCCGTGGTGTGCGCCAGATAGTCGCGCCAGGCCTGCACGGTCTGCGGCTCGGTAGGCTGCAGATGCAGGTCGGAAATGAAATCGACCGTGCGCCAGTTGGGCGCGCCTTGCAGTCGCGCCACCTGAGGCACAACCGTGCGGGGATCTGAAGAATCAGTCATGAGTGAAAGGTCTGCAGCCTGAAAACAATAACGGCCTCACGCAAGGACGGCAAGCAAGGGCCGCCCCGCAGCGAGGCCGTCGTCCCCCTCCGCGAAGCACAGAGGGGGAAGGCGCGCAGCGCCTCAGTGGGAGATTACAGGGCCACAGCCTTGTCGATCACCACGGCGTCGAAAGGCACGTCGTCGTGGAAGCCCTTGCGTGTGGTGCGCACCTTCTTGATGGCGTCCACAACTTCCTCGCCCTTGACTACCTTGCCGAACACGGCATAGCCCCAGCCCTGGCCGTTGGGGGCGGTGTGGTTCAGGAAGCCGTTGTCCACCACGTTGATGAAGAACTGGGCCGTGGCGCTGTGCGGATCGTTGGTACGGGCCATGGCGATGGTGTACTTGTCGTTCTTCAGGCCGTTCTTGGCTTCGTTCTCGATGGGAGCGTCGGTTTCCTTCTGCTTCATGTCGGCAGAAAAGCCGCCGCCCTGGATCATGAAGTTCTTGATCACGCGGTGGAACACGGTGCCGTTGTAGAAGCCCTTGTTCACATAGCTCAGGAAGTTCTCGGTGGACTTGGGCGCATTCACTGCGTCCAGTTCCAGGGTGATCACGCCCTGGGTAGCGGTATCGGCCACGTTGATGGTCACGTGCAGTTCGACTTGGGGATTGCTCATGTCTGTGCTTTCTTGAGGTTTGACAGAAAGGGCGCTGCCATCAGGGCTGCGCCGCGTTGTTACTTGACTTCGGTGGCCGAGAGAATGGTCACGGGCGTCGTGGGCACATTTTGGTGCATGCCGCGGTTGCCCGTAGCGACAGCGCGGATTTTGTCCACCACGTCCATGCCTTTGATGACCTTGCCGAACACGGTGTAGCCATAGCCATCGGGCTTGGGCGCATTGAGCATCTCGTTGTTCACTACATTGATGAAGAACTGCGAGGTGGCCGAGTTGGGGTTGCCGGTGCGCGCCATGGCAATCGTGCCGCGATCGTTCTTCAAGCCGTTACTCGCCTCCAGCGGAACCGGTGCGCGCGTGGGCTTTTCCTTCATCTCGGCATCCATGCCACCGCCCTGGATCATGAAACCGTCGATCACGCGGTGAAAGATGGTGCCGTCATAGTGCTTGTCGTTCACATATTGCATGAAGTTGGCCACGGTCTTGGGGGCCTTGGCTTCATTGAGTTCGACCACGATATCGCCCATGCTGGTCTTGAGCTGCACCTTGGGCTCGGCCTGTGCGAAGCTGGGAGCCGTAAAAATGCCGGCCGTCAGCGCAATTGCTGAAAGGGCTTTGAGGCTGTGGCGACGAAAATGCAGCATTGCATGCTCCTTGATGTAAACCTTGGGCAGACCGGCCGTAGCGCCGGTCTGGAGGCTGGGGCAAAAGCCGGTCGGCGCAGTAGGGCCGGCAGGATTGGGTGAGCGTCGGCCGACTCAGCGGCGCGACTTTTGACGCGTGGGCGCGTTGACGGGGTCCACCGACTGGGCCGGAGCTCCTTCCGAGGCCGGCTGCAGCAGCTCCTTGAGCTGCTTGAGCTTGGGCTGCAGTGCGGCCGGGCGTCCGCCCTTGGCCTGGGACTGAGCATAGGCCTGATAGGCGAGCCGGGCATAGATGTCGCCCAGGTTCTCGTAGGCCACGGCATAGTTCGGGTTGTTGCGCACGGCGGCTTCCAGTGCCGCGCGGGCCTTGTCGAGCTCGCCCTGGCGCGCATAGATCACGGCCAGATTGTTATAGGGCTCGGGCAGTTCGGGGTAGTCCTCGGTCAGTTGGCGGAAGGCGGCTATCGCGTCCTCGGTCTTGCCGTCGTTGGTCAGCGCAATGGCGCGCAGGAAACGCATTTGCGGATCGCGTGCATTCTTGGCCAGGTACTCATCGGCTTTTTGCAGCGCCTGCTGCGCCTTGCCGCTTTTGAGCAACTGGGCAATATCCGCGTAATCATCGGCATAGGCACTGCCCGCGGCCAGCATGACGGCCAGGGCCGCCACGCGCGCTGCGGTACTAAACAAGTTGCGTACAGGCATGTAGGTGCTTTCGGTGCGCCGTCAGAAGAGCTCTGCGGCGCGGGCTTATACTGGCGGGAATTGTAGCTGAGGGGTGTGCGGAGCTTGGGCGTCTGTCCGGACGGGAATGTGTCCGGATGCTTGTGCGCATTTTTCAGTCTCAGGGAATGGCAGGCACGGTTCATGCAATGCAGGCATGTGAGTGCTGCTGGTCGCCACCCTCTCTCCCTATTTCAAGATTCATGAGTTTGCGTATCTACAACACGCTGTCGCGTGCATTGGAAGCGTTTTCGCCTATCGAGCCGGGCCATGTGCGCATGTATGTCTGCGGCATGACGGTGTACGACCTCTGCCACCTGGGCCATGCGCGTTCCATGGTGGCTTTCGACGTGGTGCAGCGCTGGCTGCGTGCCAGCGGCTATCGCGTGACCTATGTGCGCAATATCACCGATATTGAAGACAAGATCATCAAGCGCGCGGTGGAAAACGGTGAGACCATCCGCAGCCTGACCGATCGCATGATCGATGCGCTGCACCAGGATGCGGACGCTCTGGGCATAGAGCGCCCCACGCATGAGCCGCGCGCCACCGAATATGTGCCGCAAATGCTGTCCATGATAGGCACGCTGCAGGCCAAGGGCCTGGCCTACCAAATTCGCAATGCCAGCGGCAATGGTGACGTGAACTATGCGGTGCGCAAGTTCCCGGGCTACGGCAAGCTGTCGGGCAAGTCGCTGGACGAACTCAACGCCGGCGAGCGCGTGGCCGTGGCCGACGGCAAGCTGGATCCGCTGGACTTTGTGCTGTGGAAATCCGCCAAGCCCGAGGAGCCAGCCGAAGTGAAGTGGCAGAGCCCGTTCGGTGAAGGCCGTCCCGGCTGGCATATCGAGTGCTCGGCCATGGGCTGCGCGCTGCTGGGCGAGAGCTTCGACATCCATGGCGGTGGCGCGGACCTGCAGTTCCCGCACCACGAAAACGAAATCGCACAGAGCGAAGGCGCTACGGGCAAGCCGTTTGCCAGGACCTGGATGCACAACGGCTTCATCAATGTGGACAACGAGAAGATGTCCAAGTCGTTGGGCAATTTTTTTACCATCCGCGACGTGCTCAAGGAGTATGACGCCGAGACCGTGCGCTTCTTCGTGGTGCGCAGCCACTATCGCAGCCCGCTCAATTATTCCAATGTGCATCTCGACGATGCGCGCGGCGCCCTGAAGCGTCTGTACACGGCGCTGAGCCTGGTGGCGCCCGCCGAGGTGCAGATCGACTGGGGCAATCCCTATGCGGCGCGCTTCAAGGCCGCGATGGACGAGGATTTCGGCACGCCCGAAGCCGTGGCCGTGCTGTTCGAGCTGGCGGCCGAGGTCAATCGCGGCAAGTCGCCCGAGGTGGCGGGCCTGCTCAAGGCCCTGGGCGCCAGCCTGGGCCTGCTGCAGGACGAACCGCAGAAGTTCCTGCAGGCTGGCGCCGAAGGTGTGGACGCAGTCGCGATCGAGGCGCAGATCGCCGCACGCGCGGCCGCCAAGGCTGCAAAGAACTGGGCCGAGGCCGACCGCATCCGCAAGGAACTGCTGGAGCAGGGCATTGTGCTCAAGGACTCCGCCACGGGCACGAGCTGGGAAGCTGCGGCCAAGGGTTGAAGGCTTTATGCAGAGTC
>JAFAIY010000300.1 GCA_019236485.1 Comamonas sp.
GTGGGGCCGACGAACTTCCAGCCGCGTTTCTTGAGTTCCTTGGACAGGGCCTGCGACTCGGCCGTCTGCGCCGGCACCGCGGCTCCCGTGGAGGGGGTTTGCGGCATATGGCGCCAGAAGAAGGCAGCCAGCGATCCTTCCTGCGCCACCATTTCCTGAGCGCGCCGCGCGTTGTTGATCACGGCCTCGATCTTGCCGCGGTGGCGCACGATGCCCGCGTCCTGCACCAGGCGCTCGACATCGGCCTCGCCGAACTGCGCCACGCGCTCGAAATCGAAGTTGGCAAACGCGGCGCGGAAGTTCTCGCGCTTGGCCAGGATGGTGTACCAGCTCAAGCCAGCCTGGAAACCTTCGAGGCTGAGCTTCTCGAACAGCCGCCGGTCCTCGGTGACCGGGAAGCCCCATTCATGGTCGTGGTAGTGCACATACAGCGGCGAGCCATGGCACCAGAAGCAGCGGTCCTGGCCGTCGGCGGAAGGAAGTGTGTGAGACATGGGCCCACTGTACGCAAAGATGGGCCCGCAAAAACCGCAGCAGCAAAATGCCCTGCCGGTATTACCGTGCAGGGCATTCAATTTGATAGCTGCCAGCGCCTGCCGTTTCTGATTTTCAAAGATCAATTCCACTGAAAGCCTTCTACAGCATGCGCAAGGCGCTCCTACAAGGATGATCCCCCTCAGATCCTATGCGCCAGTTCGCTGCGACACCGCCAGAGACGCCAAGCAAGAGCCGCCTCGCAGCAAAGGCGTCGTCCCCCTTGGGGGAAGTAGCGCAGCGACACAGGGGGGGTCATCTCAGCCGCGAATGGCGCATGCCATAGACCAGATAGATGAGCACGCCTATTGCCATCCAGATCATGAAACGGGCCCAGGTCAGCGTGGTCAGATTCAGGGCCAGATAGGTGCACAGCAGAGCGGACAGCAGAGGCAGCAGCGGCACCAGCGGCACGCGGTAGCCGCGCGGCAGATCGGGGCGCTTTTTGCGCATGATCAGAATCCCTATGCTCACCAGCACAAAGGCCGAGAGCGTGCCGATATTGATCATCTCCTCCAGCAGCTCCACCTTGGTGAAGCCCGCCAGGCCCGCGATCACGGCACCTACCATCAGCTGCAGGCGCACCGGCGTCTTGCGCTTGGCCGAGGTCACGCTCCAGCTGCGCGGCAGCAGACCGTCGCGCGACAGAGCCATCAGAATGCGGGCCGAGCCCATGAGCAGCACCATGACCACGGTGGTCAGGCCCAGCAGCACGCCCACAGCGATCACCTGGGCCGCCCAGTTGGCGCCCACGTTGATGAAGGCCGTGGCCAGCGAGGGATTCTCGGCCTTGGCCAGCTCGGCATAGGGCACCATGCCGGTCAGCGCCAGCGTGACCAGGATGTAGAGCAGGGTCACCAGGGCCAGGCCGCCGAAGATGCCGCGCGGCAGTGTCTTCTGCGGGTCCTTGACCTCTTCGGCCGAGGTCGCGACCACGTCAAAGCCTATGAAGGCAAAGAACACCAGCGAGGCGCCCGAGATCACGCCCAGCCAGCCGTACTGGCTGGGCCGCGCGCCGAACAGCCAGGCCAGCATGGGCTGGCCCCAGACATCGCCGGTCACGCCATGGCCCACCACGGGGGGCTGGGCCGGCGGGATGAAGGGCGTGAAGTTCTTCACATCCATATAGGTGAAGCCCACCACGATCACGAACAAGGTGATGGCGATCTTGATCATGGTGAACACATTGTTCACCCGGGCCGACTCCTGCGTGCCCAGAATCAGCAGCCCGGTGAACACCGCCACGATGAAGAACGGCCCCCACTCCAGGCTGATGGCGCCCAGGTGCAGGGTGCTGGGTATGTCTATGCCTGCCGTGGCAAACACCGTGGACAGGTAAATGCCCCAGTACTTGGCAATCACCGCACCCGCGGCAATCATCTCCAGCAGCAGGTTCCAGCCAATGATCCAGGCCACGCCCTCGCCCATGGTCAGATAGGTATAGGTGTAGGCGCTGCCCGTGACCGGCACGCTGGAGGCGAACTCCGCATAGCACATGGTGGCCACGGCGCAGGTGGCGGCGGCCAGGATGAAGGAAAAAATCACCGCCGGTCCCGCAAAGCTGCCTGCCGCGCGCGCACCCACCGAGAAAATGCCGGCGCCGACGGCCACGGCCACGCCGAGAATCATCAGGTCGAACGCGCCCAGGCTGCGTTGAAGTTGGCGGCCCGGCTCGTCCGAATCGGCCAGCGCCTGCTCAATGGTTTTGGTTTTTAGCCACTGCATGCATACCCCAGGGAGCCTCACGACCTGCGGCCGAGGGCTCCGTTATCAAATCAAAAATGCATACTAGGGTTTAAACCAGGATCGCGCAGCTTACCTGCAGCATCTCGGGGTTGTCTGCATGTTTTGTGCGGGTCTGCCTGCAGCACATTCTCAGAAAAGATAGGCAGGCCACGTCTTTCAAGAAGCCTGCATGCGAGCCTGATACGGCGCCGGATAAATGCGGGCAGGCAAACAGCTGCGCATAAATCACAAAATCCCGGCCGCCGCAGACGGGATTGGCGCGGCCGCTACGGCGGGCCGGATCAGCATGGCCAGCAAGGCCACCAGCAGCGCGGCCGTCACCACGTCGAGAATGTGATGCTGATGCACCAGCATGGTGGAGGCGCAGATCGCCAGCCCCCAGAGCGCGATCAGCAGGCTCAGGCCGCGCCGGCCGAGCCGCCACTGGCTGGCGACCACGGCCCAGCCCGTGGCCAGGGTGTAGACGATGTGCAGCGAAGGCAGCAGATTGTGGGGCCTGTCCACCGCAAACATCAGCGTGAAGATGCTGCGGTAGGGCTCAGCCTCAGGTATCACGCGCTCGAAACCCAGATTGGCCGGAAAGAATGCAAACACCAGCCCGCAGATGCTGGTGGCCAGCACCTGGCGCCGGCCCAAGGCATCGATGGCGCTTCTGTCCAGCAGCCACACGGGCAGTGCGATAAAGACAAAGAACGAAAAATACACCCAGATGAACTCGGGCACCAGCGGAATCAGCGCGTCCCAGGGCGTGACGAAGTCATGGCGCTCGGCGCGCCGGGCCGCGAACCAGTTAGCCGCGGGGTAGATCGCATAGAACACCAGCAGCGTGCAGACGGCCCAGAACAGCAGGCCGCGGGATTTGGCGGCGGCTGATGGCGGCAAGGTCCGGGACAAAGACATCCGGCCGATTATGCGAAAACCCGGCCGCCGCGGCGCGGCTCTTCAAATAAAAAAGGCCCGAAGCGCATGGCTTCGGGCCAGTTTGCGGTCATGGTGTTCACTGGGCCACGGGCTCGGTGACCAGCAGCCAGCGCGCCATCAGCAGGGATTGCTCCTCGCTGAGTTGAGGATGACGCGGCATGATGACATTGCCCCAGACGCCCACGCTGCCGCCCCGTATCTTGCCGGCCAGATACCGATCCGCATCGCTATGCTGACGGTATTTGGCGGCCACGTCCACAAACGAAGGGCCCACATAGTGGCGCTGCCAGCCATGGCAGCGCATGCAGTCCGAAGACTCCACCAGCTTGCGGCCTTCGGCCAGCTCCGGGTGCTTTTGCACCTGCAGATCGGCGGCCTGCTCGGCCGCGCTCACCCGCATGATGCGCCAGCCGATATTGGCTACGCCCAGGGCCGCCGCCGCCATCACCACGGCAATGGCCCAGCCCATCCAGCGCGGACGCGGCGGATAGTTTTCTTCGTCGTCGATGGGATCAGTCATAGATTTCAACCTGAAATGCAGATCGGCCCGCAGAAGCGGGCCGAAGGTACTCTGTCTTTAGCGGCGGAGACAGGTCAGCGCATCAGCAGATGCGTGGCTCAGACTAGGCGTCGCAGTCGAAGACAGTAGCAACGCTACGGCGAGACTGCGCAACGACGTATGAAGACCTGTATTCACCGCCAGGAGATCAGTGACGGAAATGGCGCACGCCCGTGAACACCATCGCCACGCCGCGCTCATTGGCCGCGTCGATGACTTCCTGGTCGCGCATGGAGCCGCCGGGCTGGGCCACGCAGGTCGCGCCCGCGTCCACCACCACGTCCAGACCGTCGCGGA
>JAFAIY010000445.1 GCA_019236485.1 Comamonas sp.
GGGGATGCCCCAGCCCAGCACATGGAACATGGGCGTGATGGGCATGTAGACGTCGCCGCGGTGCAGGCGCTGCTCGCCCATGGGCGAGCACAGGCTCAGCGCCGTGGCCATGGCATGCATCACGATATGGCGATGGCTGTAGCACACGCCCTTGGGGTCGCCCGTGGTGCCCGTGGTGTAGAAGGTGACGGCCTTGGTGTTCTCGTCCAGCTCGGGGAAATCGTAGGCCGCATCGGCCTGGGAAACCAGGGCTTCGTACTCTCCGGCCACGGCAAAGCCGGTCGCCGGCACCAGGCCGTCATCCGAAAGCACGACGATGTGGCGAATCCGCGGCAGCTGCTTGCGGATCTGTTCGACCACGGGCAGGAAGTCACAGTGGACCAGCAGCACATCGGTGTCTGCGTCCTGGAGCGTGTAGAGGATCTGCGCAGCAGACAGGCGCACGTTCACGGTGAACAGGGTGGCGCCCATCATGGGAATGCCGAAATAGCTCTCCAGATAACGGTGGCTATCCCAGTCCATCACGGCCACGGTGCTGCCGGGACACACGTCCAGCGCCGTCAGCGCATTGGCGAGCTGGCCGATGCGCTGGCGGAAGTCGCGGTACTTGTAGCGCATCTGCCCGCGATAAGTGATCTCCTGATCCGCATGCAGGCTCATGGCATTGGTCAGCAACTGCTTGATCAGCAGCGGATAGGTGTACGCCGAGGGTGTCGGAGTCAGCAGGTTATCGGTGGACTTCATATCGTCTCGAATCCATGGATGAGGGAAATGCAAGATGCTGCGATGCGGCCGTTCCCGGCCCTCAGCAGCGCTGGGGCGGGCGCAGCCACAACCGATCTTCCAGTATGAGCACTTCATACAAGGGAATCAGCAATCTAGGTGACGCCGTGCACTGGCCATTTCTGATGTCGAACTTGAGGCCATGGGCGGGGCAAGCGATCTCATGCCCCTGGCAAGGACCGCTGGCCATGGAGGCCCCCGCATGCGGGCAGCTGTTTTCCAGCGCGTAGAACTCGCCCTCCACATTGAGCAGCAAGACGGTCTCCCCACCAGGAACAAAGACCAGCTTGCGGCCGCCGGGAGGCAGGTCCTTGACGGGGCCGGCGGCAATCAGCGCCCGCTGAGGCAGAGCCGTCTCAGGCATGGGAAGCCGCGGCACGCATCATGAGCTGCAGCAGCTCGGCTGCGGGCACGGCCCCGGTCACCGGCCAGCGCCGGTTGAACACATAGTGGGGCACGCCGCCGCCATGGCTCATGGCCGGCCGCGCAGCGCGCTCGAGCAGCTCGGCCGCGGCCACCTCCAGGCCCGCAGCATGCGCCAGCTCCAGCAGCGTGGCCGTGTCGCCTATATCGCGGCCCTGCTGGAAATAGGCCGCGAACAAGGACTCCACAAAATCGAGCATGGCCGGCATGGGCAACCGGTCCTGCGCGAGATTGACCAGAGCGCAAGCCTTGCGGCTGTTGGGAAAGACCGCAATCGCCTCGAAGTTCAGCGCCAGGCCGGCCTGCTGGGCGGCGGCGCGCACCTGGGCTCGGCGTGCGGCAACCGCCTCGGGCCCGCCCAGGCGCGCCTCGTAGAACGCCTGATAGGCTATGCCGGCCTCGGGAATCTGCGGCAGCAGAGTATCGGCATGCCAGTTCAGGTGCAGTTGCAAGCCGGGACTGCGCTCGCTCAGCAGAGTCCAGGCGGCGCGCAGATTGCGCAGACCTATCCAGCACCAGGGGCAGATCAGGTCCAGATGGAAGTCGATGTGCAAGCTGTCGGAGCTTGGGTCACGGGACATGGTGCGCCCTCCTTCAGAGCAGATCGTGCAGCAGCGCCTCGGCGCCGCCCCATGGGCCGAAGCCCGCGGCGGGATTGAGGTGGCCGACCTCGCCCAGGTCCACCAGGCGCGCGCCCCAGTCCCTGGCCATCTGTTCGGCGCGCTCGAAGCCCGCCAGAGCATCGTTGCGGCTTGCCGCCACGATGGTGGGGAACGGCAGGAGCCGGCGCGGCACGGGGCACCAGCCGCCCTGCTCTAGCTGCTCCAGCGTGGGATAGCCGGCCGGCATGGGCCGCTCCACATCTGCGGGCGTGGCGAGCAAGGCCCCCACGATACGGCCGCTGTGCTGCTGCGCCCAATGCACGGTGGTGATGCAGCCCGCGCTATGGGCCACGATGACGACCTTGCCCTCGATGGCGGCCAGCGTGTCGCCCAGCGCCTGCACGCGCGCGGCGCGGCTGAGCTTGTCGCGCTCCAGCGGCGGCACGCAGGCGACGCGCAGTTGCCGGGCCTGCAGCTGCTTTTGCAAATGGGTCTGCCAGTGGTCTTCCACATGGTCGCGCAGACCGGGAACGATCAGGAAAGTGATATCCGCGGGAAACGGGCTGGAGTGCATAGGGTTTGGCAAGCGTGTAAGTGAAAAACGCATGGCCTGCGTTGGGCCATGCTGGTTGTGGTGCTGCTAGAGGCGCGCTCAGAAAGGCTTGCTGCCTATGATCCCGGCACGCTCCATCTTGCGGTGGCAGGGCGGATAGTCCATCACCGCGTAATGCTGGGTGGCGCTGTTGTCCCAGATGGCGATGCTGTTGGGCTTCCAGCGCCAGCGCACCTGGTACTCGGGAATCTGCGCCTGGCTGACCAGATAGCGCAGCAGCTCGCCCGCGCCATGGGTATGGTCCTGGCCCACGCGCACGCGCGCGGCCGTGTGGAAGTTGGTGAAGTGGGTCGTGAAGCCGTTCACATAAAGCACCTTCTCGCCGGTTTCCGCATGGGTGCGCACCACGGGATGCTCGGGATCGGGAAACTGGGCCTTGAGCGCCAGGCGCTTTTCGATAGGCATGGCCGCGCCGAAGCTGAACTCTATGCTGTGGCGCGCGCGCAGATCCCGGATCTGCTCTTTCACGCCCTCGGGCAGCCTGTCATAGGCCAGCACCATATTCGCCCACATGGTGTCGCCGCCCACGGGCGGGCATTCCACGCAGCGCAACACGGCGCCGAACTGCGGCGC
Organism: Comamonas sp.; assembly: GCA_019236485.1. Taxonomy (GTDB): domain Bacteria; phylum Pseudomonadota; class Gammaproteobacteria; order Burkholderiales; family Burkholderiaceae_C; genus Comamonas. The sequence goes on from JAFAIY010000445.1 coordinate 2,995, forward strand.
TTCGCGCCAGGTGGTGTCGGAATGCCAGGCGTTCTCGTAGCGGTCCAGCGGCTGCTCGGGGTTCTTGTAGATCTGCACCAGGCCCGGATTCTCGGGGTCGCTGCCCACAACGGGATGGTCCTCGAGCTCGCCGAACTTGCGCGCAAACGCCACATGTTCGGCGCGGCTGATGTCCTGGTCGCGCAGGAACAGCACGCGATGCGCGAGCAAGGCTTTGCGGATTTCGGCAAACAGCGCGGCGTCGTGCACGGCATCGGACAGGCGCACGCCGGTGAGTTCGGCGCCAATCGCGCAGGTCAGTTGTTCTACTTTCATTTCTTGTCTCCTCCCTCGTCGCTCAGAGCGTGAAGATCGCCGAGCCGATGATCTTGCGGGCCTCCAGGTCGCGATGCGCCTGGACCGCGTCGGCCAGCTCGTAGCGCTTGCTGATGTCGACCTTGATGCGGCCTTGGGCCACATGGCCGAAGAGTTCGCTGGCCAAAGCCGCCTTCTCCGCGGGATCGGCGATGTAGTCGGCCGAGGCAGGCCGGGTCAGGAACAGCGAGCCCTTCATGGCCAGCAGCTGGGGGTTGAATGCCGGCACGGGGCCGGAGGCCGTGCCCAGGCAGACCATGAGGCCGCGGCGCTTGAGGCTGTTGAGCGAGGCCTCGAAAGTGTCCTTGCCCACGCTGTCGAACACGGCGTTCACGCCCACGCCGCCCGTGATCTCGCGCACGCGGGCCGCCACGTCCTCGTGGCTGTAGTTGATGACGTGATCGCAGCCATGGGCCGTGGCGACCTGCGCCTTGGCCTCGGACGACACCGTGCCTATCACGTTCAGGCCTTCGAGCTTGGCCCATTGCGACACCAGCAGGCCCACGCCGCCGGCGGCCGCGTGCAGCAGAATGGTGTCGCCCTTCTTGAACTCCCAGATGCGGCGCATCAGATAGGCGGCCGTCAGGCCGCGCATGGTGATGGCGGCGGCCGTCTCGAAGCCGATGGCATCGGGCAGGCGGATCAGCGGCGCGGCGTCGATCAGGCGCTCGGTGCTGTAGGCGCCCAGGGTGTTGTGGGCTCCGGTATAGGTCACGCGGTCGCCGACCTGGAACTGGGTCACGCCCGCGCCCACGGCCGTGACCGTGCCGCAGGCTTCGCTGCCTATGCCCGAGGGCAGCGGCGCGGGATACAGGCCGCTGCGGAAATAGGTGTCCGCAAAGTTCAGGGCCACGGCGCCATGCTTGAGGCGGACCTGACCCGGGCCGGGATCGCCGACCTCGACCTCCTCGTAGCGCAGGACCTCGGGGCCGCCAACTTCATAGAAACGGGTCATCTTGGGCATACAAACTCCAATCAAATGCCAATCAAATGGCAATCAGGGCGGGGAATGCGGTCAGCCGCATTCGGGAAATGAATATCAGGCTTGGGACGCGGTCAAGGGCAGCACCAGGGCCGAGTTCTGCACGGGCAGTCCCTGGGCCTCCTGCCGGACTACGGCGGCCACCAGCGCCATATCGTCCTCATAGCTGCGCGCGGCCTTCCAGAAGCAGATGGCGGCCAGCACCGATATCGCAGGAATGGCCGCCAGCGCCAGGTTCAGGCCCCAGGTATCGGAGATCAGGCCGCCGAAGAACGGGCCTATGGCCAGGCCGAACAGGTTCTGGAACAGCGCCAGCACCGCGCTGCCCGTGGCGCGCAGGCCCGGGTGGGTGACGTTGAGCACGGTGCTGGTCGTCACGCCCACGGTGCAGGTCATGAGAAAGCCGCCGAGCAGAATCATTGCGTACTGCAGGCCGGCGCTCAGATCGGCCGCGAATGCGCAGCTCAGCACCGCAAAGCTCAGCAGGGTCAGCACGCACATGGCCAGCAGCTTGTTGCGCGGGCGGCGCTGGCTGATGCGGTCGGCCACCCAGCCCCAGAACAGAGCGCCCACGGCGCAGCACAGCACCACCAGCGCCGCATGCCTGGCCGCAGTGGCCGAGTCCATGCCGTGATAGCGGTTGAAGAAGCTCGGCGTCCAGGCCCAGATGGTGGACACCACGATCAGCTGAAAAGCCCCGGCCAGGCATACCCACAGCAGGGTCGGTCCGTTGGTCAGCGCCTGGTAGAGACGGCCCAGAAAGGCCTTGGGACTGCGGCTTTGAATCCGGGGCTGGAACTTCACCACCACGCTCTTGTAATCGGGCACCAGCAGAAACAGCAGCGCCATGGCCAGACCCGGAAAGCCCACGGCGCCGAAGGCCGCACGCCAGCCCCAGTGGTCGGCAATCGCTCCGCCCAGCATCACGCCCAGCACCGCGCCCAGGGCCGAAGCGGCAAAGAACGCGCCCAGCAATGTGGAGTGCAGACGCTTGGGAAACAGGCCGTTGACCAGGGCCGAGCCCACGGCGCCATAGCCGGTCTCGCCCAGGCCGACCACGGCGCGCGCCGCAAACAGCTGCGTGTAGTTGCGCGCAAACATGCAGGCGATGGTGGCCATGCTCCACACCGACGCCATGACGAAAATGCTTTTGACGCGGCCAAAGCGGTCGGCAATCATGGCCACGGGCAGGCTGCCCACGGCCACGACCACGGAGATCACCGAAACCAGCGCCCCCAGCTGCTTGTCCGACAAGCCCCATTCCTCCTTCAAATGCGGAAACAGGGAAACCACGATTTGCCGGTCTATATAGTCGGAGAGCATCAGCAGGAAAATCATCGCGAATGCAAACCAGGCGCGCGGCCGGCTTACCGCATATTCATGGCTGTGATTGGCATGGGGGTCTGCTTCGGGTGCGAGCATTCATCGTCTCCATTTTCAGTGCGCTTTTTTATTTATTGAGCGAATGAATCCACACCTTCTTCATTGAATCCAATATCAAATGCCCCGGTATTGAATCCAGGGTTTTGATAATTTCGCTTGATTCAACTTTAAAAACAAACCCCGCTCAATATTTCTCTAAGCGCGCCATTTTTTTTGCTTTTTACGACAGTCAAGGTAAACACCTAGACCGGTCAGAAACGCCTGTTTATGCGGGCTGGCGGGCGTTTCAGGGTCTGGCGGGGCGCCCCGCTGCTGCCCGCGCGCCCGACGCTGGCCCGGGCACAGGCTGTTCTGCGCTGCAGCGCAACATAGAATTGTTGCCGTTTACGTAAACGTCAACACCATGCCGCGGCGACACAGGCCAAGCGCGGCAGGCTGTACCGGCCGCCCATCACAACAAGGAATCCAAGACGATGACCTACAAAGCTCCGCTCAAAGACATGCTGTTCGACATGGAGCACCTGGCCCAGCTCGAGCAGATCGCCCAGATCCCCGGCTTCGAAGACGCAGGCCTCGAAACCGCCCAGGCCGTGCTCGAGGAAGGCGCCAAGCTCTGCGAAGGCGTGGTCGCTCCGCTCAACGTGCCCGGCGACCTGAACCCCTCTGCGTTCAAGGACGGCGCCGTCACCACCACGCCCGGCTTTGCCCAGGCCTTCCAGCAGTACGCCGAAGGCGGCTGGCAGGGCCTGCAACACCCCACGGACTTCGGCGGCCAGGGCCTGCCCAAGACCATCGGCGCGGCCTGCATCGAGATGCTCAACAGCGCCAACCTGAGTTTTGCGCTGTGCCCGCTGCTCACCGATGGAGCGATTGAAGCCCTGCTCACGGCCGGCAGCGATGCGCTCAAGGCCACCTATCTCGAAAAGCTGGTGACCGGCGAGTGGACCGGTACCATGAATTTGACCGAGCCCCAGGCCGGCTCCGATCTGGCCCTGGTGCGCACCAAGGCCGAACCCCAGGCCGATGGTTCGTACAAGGTCTTCGGCACCAAGATCTTCATCACCTACGGTGAGCACGATATGGCCGAGAACATCGTGCACCTGGTGCTGGCCCGCGTGGCCGGGGCGCCCGAAGGCGTCAAGGGCATCAGCCTGTTCGTGGTGCCCAAGTTCCTGGTGAATGCCGATGGCAGCTTGGGTGCGCGCAACGATGTGCACTGCGTCTCCATCGAGCACAAGATGGGCATCAAGGCCTCGCCCACGGCCGTGCTGCAGTACGGCGACCATGGCGGTGCCATCGGCTACCTGGTGGGCCAGGAGAACCGCGGCTTGGAGTACATGTTCATCATGATGAACGCCGCGCGCTACGCCGTCGGCGTGCAGGGCATCGCGGTGGCCGACCGCGCCTACCAGAAGGCCGTCGCCTACGCCAAGGACCGCGTTCAGAGCCGCCCGGTGGACGGCAGCATCAACGCCAGCGCGGCCATCATCCACCACCCCGACGTCAAGCGCATGCTCATGACCATGCGCGCCTCCACCGAAGGCTGCCGCGCCATGGCTTCGGTGGCGGCCGCGGCCTATGACGCCGCGCACCACCACCCCGACGCCGAGACGCGCCGGCAGAACCAGGCCTTCTACGAGTTCCTGGTGCCGCTGGTCAAGGGCTACAGCACCGAGATGAGCCTGGAAGTCACCTCGCTGGGCGTGCAGGTGCACGGCGGCATGGGCTTCATCGAGGAGACCGGCGCGGCGCAGTACATGCGCGATTCCAAGATCCTCACGATCTACGAGGGCACCACCGCGATCCAGGCCAACGACTTTGTCGGCCGCAAGACCGCGCGCGACGGCGGCGCCACGGCGCGCGCGATCGCGCAGCGCATCGAGCAGACCGAGCGCGAGCTGGCCGCCTCGCCGAGCGCCGACGCGCAGGCCTTCGCGGCGCGCCTCGGCGCGGCGCGCGCGGCCTTCCTCGAGGCGGTCGATTTCATCGCCGCCAAGGCCAGGAGCGAGCCCAACGCCGC
>JAFAIY010000447.1 GCA_019236485.1 Comamonas sp.
GCCAGTGGCTCGGGGTTCAGAATGGCGACCTGTTTTTCAATCAGCTTTAGTGACTGCAGCCGCTTGACCCGGCGCAGGCAGGTCGGTGGCGAGAGGTGCAGCTTCCGGGCCAGGGCCTGATTGCTGAGACCGGCATCCTGCTGCAACTGTCTCAGCAGTTGCAGATCGGTGGCATCGAGTTCTATGGAACTTTCATTCATTAATTTCAATTTTATTGAATAAAAATTCAAACTGATGTTTTTGTGAAATTTTCAGTCGTAAAAAAGTATTTATTGATCGGAAATTTCTTTGCGTCACGCGTAGCATGCGCGGCAAATCAATCCAAAGGTGTACCTCTATGTGTGGCATTGTCGCGTCGGTCTCGTATCGCAACATCGTTCCGGTTCTGGTCCAAGGCCTGCAGCGTCTTGAGTACCGTGGTTATGACTCCTGCGGCGTGGCCGTGCAGGCCGTGGATGGCGATGGCCTGAGCCAGGGGCTGCAGCGTGCGCGCTCCACGGCCCGTGTGGCCGAGCTCATCGAGCAGGTGCGGACCGAGCATGTGCACGGCCTCACGGGCATCGCCCACACCCGCTGGGCCACCCATGGCGAGCCCGCGGTGCGCAACGCCCACCCCCACTTCAGTCATGGTCCTGGCATCTCGCCCGTGGCGGATACCGATGCCCCGGCGCGCGTGGCCCTGGTGCACAACGGCATCATCGAGAACTACGAAGCGCTGCGTGCCGAACTCCAGGCCAAGGGCTATGTGTTTGCCAGCCAGACCGATACCGAGGTCATCGCCCACCTGGTGGACAGCCTCTACGGTGGCGATCTGTTCGAGGCCGTCCAGGCGGCCACGGCCCGCCTGCATGGCGCATTTGCCATTGGCGTGATGCACAAGGACGAGCCGCACCGCGTGGTGGGCGCGCGCGCCGGCTCGCCGCTGATCCTGGGCGTGGGCAAGGAAGGCGGCGAGAACTTCCTCGCCAGCGACGCCATGGCCCTGGCCGGCGTCACCGATCAGATCGTCTATCTGGAAGAGGGCGATCTGGTGGACCTGCAGCCCGGCCGCTACTGGATCGTGAGCCGCAGCGGCGAGCGTCTCGATGAACAGCGTCGCCCCGTGAAGACCGTGCTCGCGCACAGCGGCGCGGCCGAACTCGGCCCGTACCGCCACTATATGCAGAAGGAAATCTTCGAGCAGCCGCGCGCCATCGGCGACACGCTGGAAGGCCTGCAGAACATCGTCCCCGAGCTGTTTGACGGCGTGACCCCCGAGGGCAAGACCGGCGCCGCCGCCTGGCGCGTGTTCAAGGAAATCGACCGCGTGCTGATCCTGGCCTGCGGCACCAGCTATTACAGCGGCTGTGCGGCCAAGTACTGGATCGAGGGGCTGGCCGGCATTCCCTGCAATGTGGAAGTGGCCAGCGAATACCGCTACCGCACCAGCGTTCCCGATCCCCGGACCCTGGTCGTCACCATCAGCCAGTCGGGCGAAACCGCCGACACCCTGGCTGCGCTGCGCCACGCGCAAAGCCTGGGCATGAAGCACACGCTGACCATCTGCAACGTGGCGACCAGCGCCATGGTGCGCGAGTGCGAGCTGGCCTATATCACGCGTGCCGGTGTCGAAATCGGCGTGGCCTCGACCAAGGCCTTCACCACCCAGCTGGCCGGCCTGTTCCTGCTGACCCTGGCGCTGGCCCAGTCCAAGGACCGTCTGACCGAGGAAAAAGAGCAGCAGTACCTGACCGCCATGCGCCATCTGCCGGTGGCCCTGCAGTCCGTGCTGGCGCTGGAGCCGCAGATCATCAGCTGGGCCGAGGATTTCGCGAAGAAGGAGAACGCGCTGTTCCTGGGCCGCGGCATCCACTATCCGATCGCCCTCGAAGGTGCGCTCAAGCTCAAGGAAATCAGCTACATCCATGCCGAGGCCTATCCGGCCGGCGAGCTCAAGCATGGCCCCCTGGCCCTGGTCGACAGCGCCATGCCCGTGGTCACGGTGGCGCCCAATGACGAGTTGCTGGAAAAGCTCAAGAGCAATATGCAGGAAGTGCGCGCGCGCGGCGGCGTGCTCTATGTGCTGGCCGATGCCAAGACCAATATCGACAGCAGCGAAGGCATGCATGTGATCCGCATGCCCGAGAACTACGGCGCGCTGAGCCCCATTCTGCATGTGGTGCCGCTGCAGCTGCTGGCCTACCACACGGCCGTGGCGCGCGGCACGGACGTGGACAAGCCGCGCAACTTGGCGAAATCGGTGACGGTCGAGTAAGAAAAAGCGCTCCTGGAGAGCGCTTTTTTTATGCCGCAGACAGCTGCCGGAGAAGTCCAGCGACGGCCCCGAGGCCTCAGACCAGCTTGTGCCCGCTTTCCGCGAGCTTGCGCGCATAGGCGCCGAGGATGAGCCGCTCTGAATGCACCAGATAGTCATGCAGTTCCTTGGCGGCCTCGGCGCGCTTGCCGTCCTCAAAGGTCTGCAGGATGTGCTGGTTCATCTCCACATAGGGCGCGTGCAGAAAATGCGGGTCGCGCAGCAG
>JAFAIY010000461.1 GCA_019236485.1 Comamonas sp.
CTCGACCAGATGCGCCGCGGCGTGCTCAAGGCCTGAGAACTCCAGGCCCGTCAGCGGGGTCACCATGCACAGCACCAGCCACTACCGCCTCGCCCCCCGCGCTTGCGGCGCGAATAGCAAGCGCTGGTGCTTGCATATTGATACATCTTCGCGGGACCGCGCCGGCCTTGAGCCTGCGCGGCCGCCACGCGCGGCGCCGCCTCACCAACCCTCTGGAAGCCAGTTGCAGTGCCTATACTCCGGCGCATGTTGCACCGCCGCAAATGCGCCAAGTCATACGGGCCGCGCTTTTCACCATCTTGAAAGCTCACGCGCCGCGCCCCTCCCCTGCATCTGCCGCACCGAGCGGCGGCCGCGGCCTCACGCGTCGCCAGCTTCTGGCCTCGTCGGCCGCTGCGGCCACGGCCTTGATGGCGAATGGAGTCCATCCGGCCGGACTTGCGGAGGATTTCCCCGCCGAAGCCAGCCGGTCCCGCGGCGAGCTGCAGCTGGTCGTGCCCTATTCCGCGGGCGGACCGCTGGACCGTTCCGCGCGCAAGCTGGTGCAGGAGACCGGCTCCATAGGCCGTATCCAGGTGCTGAACGTGCCGGGCGAGGGTGGTGCCACGGGTGCCGCCATGGTGGCCAGGGCGGGCTCGCGCGACCCCATGCTGCTGATGGGCGCGGTCGCCACCCAGGCCATACTGCCCTGGCTGAACCCGCAGTTGCCCTACGACCCGCTGCGCGACTTCCAGCCGCTGATGCTGGTGGCACGCATACCCCATGTGCTGGTCATGCGCAGCGAGCTGGCCTTGCAGTGGCGCATCTACAACCCCGACGATTTGCTGCGCTTCATGGCCAAGCATCGGCAGCCGCTGCGCTACGCCTCGGCCGGCAATGGCAGCATAGGCCATATCGCGGGCAAGCTGTTCCAGACTCTGACTCGCGTGCCGCTGCAGCATCTGCCGTTTGCGGGTGCCAGGCCGGCGCTGTCGGCCCTGCTCGAAGGCTCGGCCGATCTGATGTTCGACAACGTGGCCTCGGCCCTGCCCCATGTGCAGGCCGGGCGGCTCAAGGCCATAGGCGTGACCTCGCGCATGCCGCTGCCGCTGCTGCCGGGCGTGCCCAGCCTCAGCGACAGCGTGCGCGATCTGCAGCTCTCGACCTGGTTCGGACTGTTTGCCACGGCCGGCATCTCCGATGCGCTAGCCAGGCGCTGGACCGGGGCTTTTGCGCAGACTATGCAAAAGCCGCAGGTGCAGCAGTACTTCGACGCCATGGGCGTGATCCGCGAGGATTTGCGCCTGCAGGACTTTGCGCGCCTGGTGCAGGCCGAACACAGCTACTACGGCCAGTTCATCAAGGCCAACCACATTCTGCCGGGCTGAACCCCGGCCAGTCCCTGTCTTCCGGCCTGTGCCGCCACAAGCGGCCGCAGGCTCTCTCACGTCCTACCGCTAGCGGGAGTGCATCATGAACAAACTCCAGAACATCGCCACGGCCACCGGCGCCGCCCCCGTGGTCTACGGCCAGTCCGATCGCCCCCCCCGCGGCGATTACACGCGTGCCCATGCCGACTACACCTGCGCCCAGAACTACGCGGCCTACACGGAGCAGGACCACGACACCTACCACCGCCTGTACGAACGCCAGAGCGCGCTGCTGGCCGGCCGCGCCAGCCAGGAGTTCATCTCGGCCCTGCCCTCGCTGGGCGTCAAGCAGCGCATTCCGCGCTTCGAGGAGGTCAACCAGCGCCTGTTCAAGGCCACGGGCTGGGAAATCGTGGGCGTGCCGGGGCTGATTCCCGAGGTGCCGTTCTTCTCCCTGCTGGCCCAGCGCAAGTTCCCGGTCACGGACTGGATACGCAAGCCCGAGGAATTCGAATACATCGTCGAGCCCGATGTCTTCCACGACCTGTTCGGCCATGTGCCGCTGCTGTTCAACCCGGTGATCGCCGACTTCATGCAGGCCTATGGCCAGGGCGGGCTCAAGGCCGCCGAGCTCGGCGCCTGCGAGATGCTCTCGCGCCTGTACTGGTACACCATAGAGTTCGGACTGATCCGCGAAAGCGGCGGCCTGCGCGCCTATGGCGCCGGCATTCTGAGCTCGGCCGGCGAACTCGAGTACTCGGTGCACAGCCCCGAGCCGCACCGCATTCCGCTGCAGCTGGCTCGCACCATGCGCACGCTCTACAAGATCGACACCTATCAGCAGACCTATTTCGTCATCGACAACATGCAGCAGCTGCTGGATCTGGCCAATACCGACTTTGCGCCGCTCTACGAACAGCTGGGCCAGTTGCCGACCATAGGTGCCAAGCAGCTGCTGCCGGGAGAGCAGCTGCTCTGAGCTTGAACTTGCGCCCTCACAGCCCATGCCGAGAAGAGATCTATAGCTATTTTTTACATAGCAAACAAACATGACACACTTGAGCGCCCACGGTCTGAGGAGGGCCGCGCACTGAGATCCTGACAGCTTTATAGTGAGACCCAGCGGCAACCTGCCAACACCGACTTCTCACAATGCATCACAGCTGTACCCGATTGCTGCGCTGGTTTCTGGCGCTTCAACTTTGCATAGGCCTGGCCATCGCCGGCGAAACGCCCGCGGCCAGCGATCTCCAGGCCAGCTCCATAGACCAGATCCAGCAGGCTTCTAACGCGCTTGACGGCGTACGCAAGTCGCTGGACGACGCCGACGCCTCCGAAACCCTGCAGACCCTGTCCGATACCGCGCTGCAGTCCAAGCGCAGTGCCGATGCGGCCGTCACGGCGCTGGAGCCTCTGCTCAAGCAGGTCGATGCACGGGTCGCCCAGTTGGGCCCCGTCACCGCCGACACCGTGGAAGGCCCGGAGATCACCCGCCAGCGCAAGGAGCTGGCCCAGTTGCGCAACGACCTGGACTCGGCCATCAAGCGCGGCAAGCTGCTGGTGGTGGAGGCCACGCAGACCACGGACTCCATCGAGAAAATCCGCACCCAGCAGTTCAACGAGCAGATCACGCGCAAGGTCACCTCGCCGCTGTCCCCTTCGCTGTGGCGGCAGTTTGCCCAGCAGGTGCCGCTGGACTGGCAGCGCATCACCGCCCTGCAGCGCCAGGGCCAGGCCAGCTTTACCGCCGCCATTGCCGAGCATGGCTGGAGCAAGCCGCTGACCGGCCTGGTCCTGGCCCTGCTGCTGATGTTCCCGCTGCGCATCTGGCTACGCCGCCTCGGCCGCCGCTTCGCGGCCTCCGAGAAAGCGCCCAACGGTCGTCTGCGGCGCTCGGGCCTGGCCGTCTGGCTGCTGCTGGTGGGCACGGCCCTGCCAGGGCTGGCCAGCCTGGTGTTCATAGAACACCTGCGCGACATCGAGGCGATCGCCCCGCGCCTGCAAAGCGTGGCCACGGCCTGGATCCAGTCCTCCTTTGTCGCGGCCTTCTTCCTCTCGGTCAGTGCCAGCCTGCTGGTGCCGCGCCATCCGTCATGGCGGCTGATCAATATCGACGATGTTGCGGCGCCGGTGCTCACGCGCTTTGCCGCGGGCGCCGCAGGCCTGACCTGGTTCACCATGATGCTCAACGCCGTGGACATCGCCGCGCGCACCAGCGCCGTCACCACCATGGCTTTGGACGGCTTGATCGCGCTGACCTATGTGGCGCTGATCATGTCGGTGCAGGTCATCATCAACCGCCAGCGTCAACGCCAGCAGCAGCTGGCCGAGGACGGGGACGGAGCGGGCCATCTGGTGCAGCGCAGCCGCTGGCTGATGTTCGCCTGGCTGGGCGGACATCTGACGGTGCTGGCCGCGCTGATCGCCGCCCTGCTCGGCTATCTGAACTTCTCGGTCTTCGTGGCCACGCAGATGGTGTGGATCACCGTGGTGGTGCTGGCCACGTCGCTGCTCATGAAGTTTGCCGACGACCTCTTCACCTGGCTGTGCTCGCCCGACAGCCGCCCCGGCAACGGCATTGCGCTGGCCACGGGCATGAGCGCGGCACGCGTCGAGCAGGTGGGCGTGCTGCTCTCGGCCCTGCTGCGCGTGTGCCTGCTGCTGCTGGGCCTGACGGCGCTGGCCGCGCCATTCGGCAATGCCAGCAGCCTGCTGATGCTGGGCGACACCGCGGCCAAGGGCCTGTCCATAGGCGATGCCGTGATCAAGCCCACGACGATAGTCCAGGGCCTGGCGGTGCTGGCCCTGGGCCTGACGATTTTCGGGGCCTTCCAGCGCTGGCTGGTCGACACCTATCTGCCCAAGACCGAACTCGACATAGGCGCGCGCAACTCCATCAGCACCGTGGCCCGCTATCTGGGCCTGATGCTCTCGGGCCTGTGGACCCTGGGCGCGCTGGGCATAGGTTTCGAGCGCATCGCCCTGCTGGCCAGCGCCCTGTCCGTGGGCATAGGCTTCGGCCTGCAGGCCATCACGCAGAACTTCGTCTCTGGCCTGATCCTGCTGGCCGAGCGCCCCGTCAAGCTCGGCGACCGTGTGCGCATCGGCGACCAGGTCGGGGACATACGCCGCATCAGCGTGCGCGCCACCGAGATCCAGACCGATGACAAGGCCACGCTCATCGTGCCCAACTCCGAGCTGATCACCAAGTCCGTGCAGAACCTGACCATGAACGGTGCGCTGGGCCGGATCTCGATTGCTTTCTCCGTGCCCCTGAGCACCGATGTGGTCAAGCTCAAGCAGCTGCTGCTGGGCCTCTACCACGACCACGAGAATGTGCTGGACAGCCCGGCGCCGGCCATGTACGTGGACTCCATCAACGGCAGCGTGATCAATATCACCAGCTTCGGCCATGTCGCAAGTCCGCGCATCGTCTACGGCACGCGCAGCGATCTGCTGTTCTCGCTGCTGCAGCGCTGCGCCGAGGAAAAAATCGCCCTGGTCTCGGCCACCGACATCCATCTGATTCAGGACCCGCGGCCCGCGGCCAGGCCCGCCATCTGATCCGGGCCGCCCTGCAGCTGGGCGTTCAGCTGCAGGCAATACCGCCAGACCCGCGCGTCAGACAGCAGCTGCATATGGGCGGCATCGTCCACCCTGTGCACGCTGGCCCGCGGCAGCACCGCCAGTTCCGGCGGATACACGATGTTGTCGCTGCTGCTGCACCAGCAGCTGAAGTCCACATCCTCGGGCGGCAGGCCCAGCTGCTGCAGCCAGGCGCTGTGCTCGCGCATGTCACGCGCGGGCAGACGCTGCGCAAAACGCCCCAGCCAGGCACCGCCGTGCGGCGTGGCAATCGTCACCACATGGGCCGCGCACTGCGCGCGCTCCCGGGCCGGCAGGGTCTTGAGCCAGGCCCGCACCACCAGCCCGCCCATGCTGTGCGCGACCAGCAGCGGCGCGCGCCCCGTGGCCCGGAGCATGGCTTTCACGCTGCGGTCCAGATCGTCCACCATCGCATCCATGCTGCTGCCGTGCGCCGGCTCCAGCGTCATCGCCGCACAGGGAATGCCTCTGGCCCTGAGCTCGCTCAGCCAGCGGTTCCAGACCGCGCGGTTGCAGAAATAGCCGTGCACCAGCACCATGCCGACCCGGCCCTGAGGGCCGGCTCCCAGCGCCGCGGCGCTCAGCGCATCGGGCTGTGCATGTTCCCGAAACGGAATCTGCCAGCCGAAGCTCTGCAAAGCGCAGCGCCACTCACCAAGCCAGGCGCGCAACGCCACCGCAGCAGGCGGCAGCGCCACGGCCCGGCGCCGCAGCAGCCTGCGCATCAGCAGCATCTGCAAGCCCAGTTGCAGCCCAGCTGCACAGGCCAGCAGCAGCACGCCGGCCAGCGCCAGCGCCGCGCTGCGGCTCCACCAATAGCTGCACCACAGCACGGCGAGCAGCAGGCTGCCCACCACCACATAGCGCCAGAACCAAGCGTTCACAGCCCATACCTCCAAGGCACAGAGTAGCAAAGCCGGAGCGGCCGCGCCTAGGACAAGCCCCGGTAGACCCTGGACAGCGCCGTCCCCAGAATCTTCGGCAGCGGCAAGACCGCGGACTCGTTTCTTTGTTCAACCCGCCGCCCCTGACGGGCTGCTTCTGCAAGGTATGGCTATGGATGTCGCAGCCCCCTGGTTCAAGAACTACCCGCCCAATGTGCCGCACGAGGTGCATCCCGAGCAGTACCGCTCGCTGGTACATCTGCTGGAGGACACTTTCAGCCGGCATGCCGATCGTCCCCTGTCCGTCTGCATGGATCGCTGGATGAGCTATGCGGAGCTGGACCGCCTCTCGACCCAGCTGGGCGCCTGGCTGCAAGGCCTGGGCCTGGAGCCCGGCGCGCGCGTGGCCATCATGCTGCCCAATGTGCCGCAGTTCGCGGTCAGCATGGCCGCGGTGCTGCGCGCGGGCTTCACCTGCGTCAACGTGAACCCGCTCTACACTGCGCGCGAGCTGGAGCACCAGCTCAAGGACTCGGGCGCCACGGCCATCATCATCCTGGAGAACTTCGCCCATACCCTGGCCCAGGTGCTGGAGCGCAGCTCCGTGCGCCATATCTGCCTGACGGCCATGGGCGACCTGCTGGGCGGCCTCTACGGCAGCTGGATCACGTTCGCCGTGCGCCACCTGGCCAAGATGGTGCCGGCCTTCGACCTGCCGCTGGGATCCGGCAGCAGCGCGCGGGAAGTGACCTCTTTCAAGCAGGCCCTGGCCCAGGGCGCGAATCGCCAGCTTCTACCCAGCACGACCACGCTCGACTCCATCGCCTTTCTGCAGTACACGGGCGGCACGACGGGCCTGTCCAAGGGCGCGGTGCTGACCCACCGCAACATCGTGGCCGCCACGCTGCAGGCCCATACCTGGTTCACGCCGGCGCTGGACGGCAAGGTCCAGGGCCACGAAACCCATATCGTGGCGGCGCTGCCGCTGTATCACATCTTCGCGCTCACCGTCAGCCTGTTTGCGATGCGCCTGGGCGGCAGCCTGAGTCTGATCCCCAATCCCCGCGACATCCCGAAGTTCGTGAAGGTGCTCAAGAAGCGGCCATTCCATGTGCTGCCGGCCGTCAACACCTTGTTCAACGCCCTGCTGAACAACGCGGAGTTCAGGCAGCTCGATTTTTCGCAGCTGTTCATCTCCCAGGCCGGCGGCATGGCGGCTTCCGAAGGCACGGCGCGCCTGTGGCACGAGGTCACAGGCTGCGCCATGATCGAAGGCTGGGGCATGAGCGAGACCTGCGCCATAGGCACCAACAACCCCGTCACCAACCAGCGCTTCACGGGCTCCATAGGCCTGCCTCTGCCTGGCATCTCGGTGGCCATCAAGGACGATGCCGGCAACGATGTGCCCATAGGGCAGGCGGGCGAGCTGTGCATCAAGGGGCCCAACGTGATGCACAGCTATTACAACCAGCCCGCGGAGACGGCCAAGGCCTTCACGGCCGACGGCTATATGCGCACCGGCGACATCGCCGTGCTCGACGCCGAAGGCTATACCCGCATCATCGACCGCAAGAAGGACATGATGGTGGTCAGCGGCTTCAACGTCTATCCCAACGAGCTGGAGAACGTGATCTCCATGTGCCCCGGCGTGCTCGAGTGCGCGGCCGTGGGCGTGCAGGACGATCGCCAGGGCGAGTCCATCAAGGTCTATGTGGTGCGCAGCGACCCCACGCTGACCGAGGACCAGGTCATGCGCTACTGCCAGGAGCAACTGACCGGCTACAAGCGGCCGCGCTATATCGAGTTCCGCAACGAGCTGCCCAAGACCAATGTCGGCAAGATTCTGCGCCGCGAGCTAAGGGATCAGGGCTGATTCCCGGACGGCCTCCGGCAGGCGGCCGAGCCGGCATGAGGCCGCTGTTGATTGGCCTTTTCAAAAAAAATTGCGAGTTTTCCCGAAGAGGGTCAAAAGTTGCTGCTAGAATAGCGTTCTTCGGGTGATTAGCTCAGCGGTAGAGCACTGCCTTCACACGGCAGGGGTCACATGTTCGATCCATGTATCACCCACCATTTATTGCGCGATTAGCTCAGCGGTAGAGCACTGCCTTCACACGGCAGGGGTCACATGTTCGATCCATGTATCGCGCACCAGACAAACCTCTTGAACCCTCGGTTCAAGAGGTTTTTCTTTTGGTGCTTCCCTCCCCCACGGTCTCGGCGGCCCGGCTTGCATAATGCAGGCCAGGAAACAAGCTGCGCCCAGCGCGCATCACTCGCACTAGAAAACCGATATGAGCCATACCGCCACGCTGACCTGGGGAGACGATTTGCTGATGGGCCATGCACCCATGGACGAGATCCACGAGGAGTTCGTCGGCCTGATAGGTCGGCTGCAGACCGCGCACGACGAGCAGCTGCCCGAGCTGCTGCAGGCCATGGAAGTCCATCTCCAGCATCACTTCGCCGAAGAAGACCAATGGATGCTGAGCACGGCCTTCCCGCCCAGGGACTGCCATATCGACGAGCATGCGGCCGTACTCAAGTCCGTGGGCGAGGTGCGGGCCCAGCTCGCACAGGGCAATGTGGCCATCTGCCGCGACCTGATTCGCGCCCTGGCCGAATGGTTTCCCGGCCATGCGACCCATCTGGACTCGGCCCTCGCGCACTGGCTGTCCAAGCAGCGCTTTGGCGGCAAGCCCGTGGTCATCCGGCGCAACATCCAGTCCTCGGCCCCACTATCCTGAGCCGGCCCGTCCGCGGCGCGACGGCCTCGGGCTTCTCTGCTAGTCTTGTGTCAAACAACAGCTGAGCCGCGAGACAAGTCCGATGCATCTTCCCTCTTTGCCGCCCGGCATGACCGTGCTCGAGCGCGGCTGGCTTTCTGCCAACAACATCGTGTTTGCCGCTCTGGCCGGCGACGAGCCGGGAGCGGCCGTGGTGGACACCGGCTATGTGATTCATGCGGCCCAGACCCTGGCCCTGATCGACCATGCTTTGCAGGGCCAGCCGCTGGCGCGCATTCTCAACACCCATCTGCACAGCGACCACTGCGGCGGCAACGCCGCGCTGCAAGCCGCCTATCCCCGGGTCCGGACCTTCATCGCCCCCGGCCAGGCCGAGGAGGTACGCAGCTGGGACGAAGCCGCGCTCAGCTATGCGCCCACGGGCCAGGATTGCCCGCGCTTTGCCGTCGATGGCCTGCTGCAGCCGGGTACGCTGGTGCGGCTCGCAGGGCGGGACTGGGAGATCCATGGCGCGCCCGGACATGATCCGCACTCCATCATCCTGTTCGAGCCGCAAAGCCGCACCCTGATCTCGGCCGACGCGCTCTGGGAAAACGGCTTTGGCGTGGTCTTCCCCGAGATCGAAGGCCTCGCGGCCTTCGAGGAAGTGAGCGCCACGCTGGATGTGATCGAAGGCCTGAGGCCAGCGCTGGTAGTGCCCGGCCACGGCAGCGTATTCACCGACGTTTGCGCCGCGCTGGCCGTGGCGCGCAGGCGGCTCGACGGCTTTGTGCAGTCCCCGGCGCGCCATGCGAGCTATGCGGCCAAGGTGCTGCTCAAGTACAAGCTGCTCGAATGGCAGCAGATCGACCTGGCCGAGCTCGCGCTCTGGATACGGCAGACGCCGTATTTCGGCATGCTGCACCGGCGCTACTTTGCCGATCAAAGCGCCGCGCAATGGCTGGACGAGCTGGTGCAGAGCCTGGTGGCCAGCGGCGCCGCCCGGCTCCAGACCGGGCCCGGGCAAAGCCCGCTGCTGCTCAACTGCTGACTCTCGCTTTCATAGCTGCTGGCGATTGGCTGCCAAGGGCTTGGGCCGATTCCGACCACTATCAGGCGTCGGCGGCAAGCTCCGCGTGGTGGGCGGCCTCGCCCTGCTTCCAGTAGGAGGCGATGCGCATGCGCCTGGGATTGGCCCCGGGCCTGGCCAGCAGCCGCTGGCGCAGATCGGCCATGGCGCGGTGCTCGCCCGCGGCCCAGACAAAACCCTCGCCGGGCGGCATCTCCAGCCCGTCGACGGCGGCCGCGAGCGAATCCACCCACTGCAGGTCCAACTCCGCGGCACTGCTCCAGGCGCGCCGGTCGGCACGGTTGCCGAGTTGCACGCGCACGATGGCGCGGCTGCCTGCGCCTGAGCCCGCAAGGCTAGGCACTGCATGCCCGCCTGCACCAGCTACGCGAAGCGCTGGCGGCCGAGTTACTGAAGGACTGCCCGCTGCCGCTGCAAGCTCAGCTGCTGACCCTGCTGGAGCAGGCGTGCGATGGCGTCAGACGGCAAGGCCAAGCATAAAAAAGCGCTCCGCCCATACAGGGAGAGCGCTTCGCAGCTTCACCAAAGAATCAGGTTTGCCTATGGCAGATCCTTCATGGTCTCGGGATCGCTGGCCGGGCGCGGGCCTATGGTGCCTAGGCGGCTCCTGAGCGACTGGGGCTGGCCCGTGATCAGCGCCGCGTAGTTGGTGGTGTTGGCCAGCACCTTCTTCACATAGTCGCGGGTTTCGCTGAAAGGCACGTTCTCGGCCCAGATCGCGGCGTCCAGCACCGGGCCGTTGCGCCACGAGCGCGGGCGGCCCGGCCCGGCGTTGTAGCCCGCGGCGGCCAGCGCCATGGAGCCGTCGAAGTCGTCGAGCGCCAGCTTGAGGTAGGCCGTGCCCAGCGTGATGTTGGTGTCGCGCTCGTTGATGGAGGATGGCGAGAAATCCGTCATGCCGATCTTGC
>JAFAIY010000463.1 GCA_019236485.1 Comamonas sp.
GCTAGCGCGGCCTGCATCTGCGCATGGTGCTGCGCATATTCGGGCAGTTCGGCGATCTCCTGCATTTCCTGCTCCATCACGGCCTGCACGCGCTGCGCGAGTTCGGACCAGGGCTGGGCTTCCATGAGCTGCTCGGCGCTCTGCAGCAGATCGCATTGCGTCTTGTAGGCCAGGGACAGCTTGCGCACCGCATTCAGCGCGAACGGCGGGCACAGCATGATCTGCAGCGCGAGCGAGCGCGCCAGGCCGCGCTCGCTATGGCCCAGGCGGCCGTGGCGCAGCGTCAGCAGGCTGATCCACAGCGTGCACAGATAGATCAGCGCCAGCATGACCAGCAGGGCCTGCTCCGAATGCAGCACAAACAGGGCGGCGGGCAGGGCGGCGAAAAGCGCTGCAGCCAGCAGATACAGCGGCGGCGCAAAGGCCTTGAAGCTTGCCGCATGGGCGGCCAGAGCCAGGGCTGCGGCCCGGTTGCCGGGCAGGGTGATGTGCGCGGGGTTCCAGTGCAGCTTGTACAGGGGCTGGTGCGGCAGCCACAGCGGCGGCCAGAGCAGCCAGTTGCGGCGCAGCTCGAAGCCTTCGCTGGCCAGCCGCACCCGCCACTGCCCGCGGCCCGCGCGCAGCAGGCCTTGCTCGGGCTGCAGCGCCAGGGCTGCGTCGTACAGATAGAACAGGCAGATGGCCAGAACCATCTGCACCTCCGTGGTGATCGTGAAATACAAGGCGCTGTGCTTTCCTGGCGGCAAAAACAAACCCCGCGATCTTAGCGATGCGCGGGGCTGGCGAGAGATGAGCCCGATCAGGCGTTCTTGTTGCGCTTGAAGAACTTGCCGATGCCGGCGAACAGCGCCACAAAAGCGGCGGCAATGAACTTCCAGCCCGCGGCCAGGAAGCCGCCGATCACGCCCCACAGGCCCTTCTTGGTGGCCACGGCGGCCGCGCCGCCCAGCACCAGGGCGCCCAGGCCTATGCCGGCCAGCTTGTCGCCGTTCTTGAACTCGGAGTAGGCCAGGCCGTTGTTGTAGTTGAAGCCCGTGAGCACCTTCTTGAACTCGTCGGTGTTCTTGTTCAGAGCGTCGGTATCGGAGACCAGGGTCGCGCTCATCACGCCGGTGCGGCCCAGAATGCGCGAGGTGTAGTTCACATTGCGCTGACCCGATTCGTCGCGCAGGCGCAGGCCCCATTCGAGGCGGCGCGTGCTTTCGTCATAGTGGGGCTGCACCTGCCAGCCTTCGGTGTACAGCGCCTCCAGGCCCAGCTTCTTGCGTTCCTTGTTGCCGGCCTCGTCGCCGGCCTGCATGGACTTGAGCAGCTCCGCGGCGTCGATCTTTTCGTCGTCCTTCACATAGCCGGTTTCCTCGAAGGAGAACACCGCAAACCAGTCCAGCGACTTGGGGGCGATCAGAAAGTGATCGCTGCTGGGCGGATTGCCGAAGGCCTGCAGCAGCTTGGAGGTGTCGGCCTGGTTCAGAAACGCATAGCCGTCGGGAATCTTGATGCTGGCCTTGCCAGCGATCTCACCCTGGCCTTTTTCGATCCAGTGCAGCTGCTTGATTTCTGCGGGCAGCTCGTTGGCCTGCTCGGCGGCATCTGCGGTCTTGGCGCAGAGTCCCAAGGACAGTGACAGGCCGAGCACAGCTGCGGCGACGGACTTGAACATGTAATTACTCCATTTGTTATGAAATCTATAGCGAATAGCTTGCGATGGTTTTACCTCCGGATAGGAGGACGCGGAGAGCGCCGGCTTCGATCCCCGGGATTGAAGGCGCGCAGCGATTGTACGTTCAGCTTTTCAGCGGTTTTTAAGGAAGTCGCCGCAGCGGATTGTCAAATATCAAGCGGAGATATCTCTTCGCCATAGCTTTTAAGGCCCGCAGCAGCGGTTTTCAGCCCAGGACCGCACCGGCCATGGCGCCGAACACCACGACGGCCAGGGGGGGGAGCCTCAGCCAGCTCAGCATGCCATAGCAGATCAGCGCCAGGGCCAGATCCAGGTGGCCGTGGATGGCGCTGGTCCAGACGGGGTCGTACAGCGCGGCGCCCAGCACCCCGACCACGCTGGCATTGATGCCGGCCAGCGCGCGGCGCATGCCCATGTGGCCGCGCAGCTGCTCCCAGAACGGCAGGGCACCGAGCACCAGCAGGGCCGCGGGCGCAAAAATCGCCAGCAAGGCCAGCAGAGCGCCGCCCATGCCGTTGAGGCCATGGCCCAGCGGCAGCAGCGCGCCCAGATAGGCGGCCAGCGTGAACAGCGGCCCGGGCACGGCCTGTGCCGCCGCATAGCCGGTCAGAAACTGGTCGGCCGAAACCCAACCCGGCGCCTGCACGGCCGACTGCAGCAGCGGCAGCACCACATGGCCGCCGCCAAACACCAGGGCCCCGGCCTGATAGAAAGCCTGTACGGCCTGCAGCGCGGGGCTGGGCCAGAGATGCGCGGCCAGCGGCAGCAGCAGCAACAAGGCAAAGAACAGGGCCAGCAGCCAGGCGCCGCAGCGGCGGCTGATGGGCGCACGCAGAACCTGGCCGGCAGCGCTCGCCGGGACAGCATCGGCGGGCAGCCAGTACCGGCCCAGAATGGCACCGGCCGCGATCACCAGCAGCTGGGTCCAGGCGCCCGAGAAGAGCAGCAGGGCCGCCGCGGCCAGGGTCGCCATGCCGGCGCGCGCGCGGTCGGGGCACAGACTCTTGGCCATGCCCCAGACGGCCTGGGCCACCACGGCCACGGCCACGATCTTGAGGCCATGAAACAGACCCGGAAGCAAACCTGCCGACGGGTTGCCGGTGCCAAGACCCAGGGCCAGCAGAGTGAGCAATATGGCTGATGGCAGGGTAAAAGCCAGCCAGGCGAGCAGGGAGCCCAGCCAGCCCGCGCGCATCATGCCCAGGGCCATGCCCACCTGACTGCTGGCCGGGCCAGGCAGAAACTGGCACAGCGCGACAAGGTCGGCGTAATCGGCATCGCTGAGCCAGCGGCGGCGCTCCACGAACTCG
>JAFAIY010000658.1 GCA_019236485.1 Comamonas sp.
CCTCATCAAGCTCGATCCCTATATCAACGTGGACCCGGGCACCATGTCGCCCTTCCAGCACGGCGAAGTGTTCGTGACCGATGACGGAGCCGAGACCGATCTGGACCTGGGCCACTATGAGCGTTTCATCGAAACGCGTATGCGTCAGAGCAATAACTTCACCACGGGCCGCATCTATCAGTCCGTGCTGGAAAAAGAGCGTCGTGGCGACTACCTGGGCAAGACCGTGCAGGTCATCCCCCATGTCACCAACGAAATTCAGGAATACGTCAAGCGCGGCGCCGGCATCGGCACCGAGCATGAAGTGGACGTGGCCATCTGCGAGGTCGGCGGCACCGTGGGCGATATCGAGTCCCTGCCCTTCCTCGAAGCCGCGCGCCAGCTGGCCCTGAAGCTGGGCCCCAACAACTCTGCCTTTGTGCACCTGACCTACCTGCCGTTCATCGAGACGGCCGGCGAGCTCAAGACCAAGCCCACCCAACACACGGTGCAGAAGCTGCGCGAAATCGGCATCCAGCCCGATGCCCTGCTGTGCCGCGCCAAGCACCAGGTGCCCGAGGAAGAGAAGGCCAAGATCTCGCTGTTCACCAATGTGCCCGAGTGGGGCGTGATCTCCATGTGGGACGTGGACACCATCTACAAGGTGCCGCGCATGCTGCACGAGCAGGGCCTGGACGGCCTGATCTGCGACAAGCTGCGCCTGAACACGCCCCCCACCAACCTCAAGCGCTGGGACGATCTGGTCTATGAGACCGAGCATCCCCAAGGCGAGGTCAAGATCGCCATGGTGGGCAAGTATGTGGAGCTGTCCGACGCCTACAAGTCGGTCAACGAAGCGCTCAAGCACGCCGGCATGCGCAATCATGTGCGCGTGAAGATCACCCACGTGGATTCGGAAACCATCCACGACAGCGACGCCACCAAGCTGCTCAAGGACTACGACGGCATTCTGGTGCCCGGCGGCTTCGGCTCGCGCGGCGTGGAAGGCAAGATCTCGACGGCCAAGTTTGCACGCGAGAACAAGGTTCCCTATCTGGGCATCTGCCTGGGCATGCAAGTGGCAACCATCGAGTACGCGCGCCATGTGGCCGGCCTCGAGAACGCCAACTCCACCGAGTTCGATCCCCAGACCCCCAACCCCGTGATCGCTCTGATCACCGAGTGGAAGGACGCGGACGGCACGATCAAGACCCGCGACGAGAACTCCGACCTCGGCGGCACCATGCGCCTGGGCGCCCAGTCCTCGGACGTGCAAAAGGGCACGCTGGCCCACAGCATCTACGGCGACGTGGTGACCGAGCGTCACCGCCACCGCTATGAGGCCAACACCCAGTATCTGGACCAGCTGCGCGAATCCGGCCTGGTGATCTCGGCGCTGACCCAGCGCGAGCACCTGACCGAAATCGTGGAGCTGCCCGCCAAGGTCCACCCCTGGTTCATCGGCGTGCAATTCCACCCCGAGTTCAAGTCCACGCCCTGGGACGGCCATCCGCTGTTCAACGCCTTCATCAAGGCGGCCATGGAGCAAAAGCAGGCGGCCAAGAAGGCCTGACAGGCCACACGGCTTGAACCCTGAGGGCCCGCCCTCAGGTAGGCCCAGGTACTGATTCGACAAGGAACCCACCATGAAACTCTGCGGCTTTGACATCGGCCTTGACCAACGCTTCTTCCTGATCGCCGGCCCTTGCGTGGTCGAGTCCGAGCAGCTGCAGATGGACGTGGCCGGGCAACTCAAGGAAATAACCTCGTCCCTGGGCATCAACTTCATCTTCAAGAGCAGCTTCGACAAGGCCAACCGCTCCTCGGGCACCAGCTTTCGCGGCCCGGGCATGGAAAAAGGACTGGAGATCCTGGCCAAGGTGAAGAAGGAGCTGAATGTGCCCATCCTCACCGATGTGCACACCGAGGCCGAAGTGCCTTATGTGGCCTCCGTCGTGGACGTGCTGCAGACCCCGGCCTTTCTGTGCCGCCAGACCGACTTCATCCGCGCCTGCGCCCAGTCGGGCAAGCCGGTGAACATCAAGAAGGGCCAGTTCCTGGCCCCTCACGATATGAAGAACGTCATCGACAAGGCCCGCGCGGCCGCCAAGGAAGCCGGCCTGCCCGAAGACAGCTTCATGGCCTGCGAGCGCGGCGCCAGCTTCGGCTACAACAATCTGGTCAGCGACATGCGCTCGCTGGCCATCATGCGCGAGACCGGCGCCCCCGTGGTGTTCGACGCCACGCACAGCGTGCAGCTGCCCGGCGGCAACGGCACCTCGAGCGGCGGCATGCGCGAGATGGTGCCCGTGCTGTCGCGCGCGGCCGTGAGCGTGGGCGTGGCGGGCCTGTTCATGGAAACCCACCCCGATCCCTGCAACGCCCTGTCCGACGGCCCCAACGCCGTGCCCCTCAAGCATATGAAGGCGCTGCTCGAGACCCTGGTGGCGCTGGACGGCATCACCAAGAAGAACGGTTTCCTCGAAAACAACTTCGGAGCCTGAGCATGGCCAGCGGCTACATCATTGCCCATGTGGATGTCACCAAGCCCGAGCAGTACGCCGAGTACCGCAAATGGAGCACCGAGGCCATGCAGGTACATGGCGCCGAGGTCTGCGTGCGCGGCGGCCAGGTCGCAGTCCTCGAAGGCGACTGGGCTCCGGAGCGCGTGGTGGTGCTGAAGTTTCCCAGTTTCGAAGCTGCCCAGGCCTTCCACGACTCGCCCGAATATCGCAAGGCGCGCCAGGCCCGCGAGGGCGCGGCGATCATGCGCATGATCGCCGTCGAAGGCGTCTGAGCGAATGAGACGGCATGACGGACACGACAAACCGTGGCGTCATGCCTTTTTTGCGTCAGGAGCCTGTAACCGCTGTTTCACAAAAGATGAAACTCGATTACAGCATCACGTCAAGGCTAAAGCGGCCTGTCAA
>JAFAIY010000029.1 GCA_019236485.1 Comamonas sp.
CGAACAGCGCTTGCTGGAGTGCTATAGAAATCTTGAGCCACCGCTCAAGGACATTGCGCTGAAATTGATCAAAGCCTTGCAATGAGTTGCGGAAATTCGGCAAATTAACCTTGGCGTCCGCGTTTTAAAAGGCCTGCTCTATGCAGGCTTTTTTATTCTCAAGCCTGTAAACAAGGGTTAACACCAGAGATCAATGTAGGACGAAATCCATTAATTTGTAGGAAATGAATGAAGATTGCGTAGATTGAACAGGAAGAGTGCCGTGAGAAGAGGGCTGGTTCGTCTGTCGCAGCTTTTTCTTTTTAGTGTAGGTGATTGTTTTTATTGATATTTTTGATTTTTTTAAATGTGGTTTGAGTGATGTGCAATTGTCGGCAGCTATTTGTCTAAGTTGTTGATAGTCATTTCAAACATTTCAAGATGTTTCGTGTTCCGTAAGATCAGTTCCGCGGTGGCCGAAAAAGCAGCCACAGCGATCCCCCAAACCTCATTGTTGAAGGAGCTGATCATGAAAGACAAAATCATCAAATTCCTGCGTGATGAAGAAGGTGCCACAGCGATTGAATATGGAATGATTGCGGGGCTTATTGCAGTAGCGTTAGTCACGGTTTTGACAACGTTGGGGACTGATCTCGGGGCTTTTTTCACAAAAATCAGCACAACCGTGAAAGCTCTATAGCAGTAAATGGGAATTTACTTCCTTTTCTGGTTGGTTTTTGCAGCAATATGCGATGCCATCTACCGGAAATGTTTTAATTGGGTTGTGATCCTAGGTTTGGGAATGGCATTTATTTCTGTCGTTTTTATCCCTGAGTCACATCCTGTATCTATTACAGTAAATAATAGTTTGCTAGGGCTGTTTGCAGGTTTTTTAGGGCTGATAATTTTCTATCAACTAAATTTTATGAGCGCTGGAGATGTGAAGTTTTCTGCAGTGTTAGGCGCGTGGGTTGGTTGGGAGTTATTGCTGGTTATATGGGTTGTGAGTTGTGGTTTTGCAGTTATCCATGGAGTGATAGTTCGGAGTAATTTAATGAAATTTTCTTCTCTGTTGATGGTCTCGAGTGTGGAACCAGAAATGAAGAGAAAAAAATTTGTTCCTTACGTGACGTATCTTTCAATGGCAACAGTGATGGTTTTAATGTTAGGCAAATAGAATGAATTGAAAGAACAGCATGCGAGTTAGATGTCAACAATATGGTGCTGCTGCAATTGAGTTCGCAATTCTATTTCCCATATTTTTTCTGATCTTCTATGCCATTGTTACCTACGGCCTGATCTTTGCCGCCCAGCAGACTCTGACTCTGGCGGCGGCCGAAGGAGCAAGAGCAGCCGTGCGCTATCCGGTGGCTGCTGGCGGCGGGACCTTGAGCCAGGCCGCTCAATTGCAGGCGCGTCTTGCTGCCGCCTGCTCTACGGCCAATGCCGCTATCGACTGGCTGAGAAAACTAGGTGCAGGTTTGGGGGCGGCGGCCTGCGGTAACAGTGTCAGCAACTCGGCCGGTCTGTACGCAACCTCGGGGCTGTGCGGCGTGGCGTCTTTCACGCCATCCAATGATCCTAAGCAGGTCAACTGCGTGACCATGCAGGTGAACTACAGCTATGCGGCCGCACCCCTGATCCCAAGATTGCTGGGGCCTTTGATGAGCCTGCCCACCCCCAATTCTTTACAGGGAAAAGCGGTGGCGCAGATCAATCTGATGGACTGAATACAGCAATAAAGAAGCCCGGTTTGAGCAGAGGGCACCAAGAGGGATTTATGGTGAATGTTGCAAAGATAGCGGTCGGGATTTTGCTGGCGGTCGCGCTGGCCTTGGGTCTTTATGGATGGATGCTCGCCAGGGCTCCAAAGACATCGGCTGCCCAGGCTCAGGCTTCGGCCGATGAGCGCAAAGCCGCTGCGAGCGTGAATGTGGTCGTGGCGGCCAAAACAATTGCCGCCGGCCAGGCGCTCAAGGCCGAAGACCTGCAGATCGGGGCGCTGCTTTCGACTCCCGATGGCGCTTATGACGATGTCCAGGCCGCCGTGGGTTCCGTGCCCGCCGTCGACATCCCCAAAGGCGCACCGGTTCTCAAAGGGCAAATGGTGACCGGTCTTGCGCTCAAGGTGCCAGAAGGCGAACGAGCGGTTGCGGTCAAGGTCGATGAAAGCATTGGTGCCGGCAATCGCATCCGCCCCGGCGACTTTGTCGATGTCTTTTTTGTGCTGCGCCGTGACGGCAACGAGATCGACCAGAGCCAGGCGCGCTTGCTGCTGTCGCGCAAAAGAGTGCTGGCCTATGGGGCGGCTTCCGTGGACGCACTGACGAGCTCGGAAAAGACCGAGGGCAAGCCGCCCGCAGCTCCCGACAACGCACGCACCGCCGTGCTCTCCGTGCCGGTGGCCGAGGTCAGCCGCCTGGCCCTGGGCGGCCTCAGCGGAAGCCTGGTGCTGGCGCTGCGCAATCCTGCGGATACCGGCGAGCCCGATATGGCGAAGTTCACGCCGTTGCCAGGCGTGCTGGCGGTGGCCATGCCCAGGGGAGGCTTGGCCGGGACTCAGCTGGAAGGGGCCGATGCGGCGCAGGCCGGTGTGGCCATGAGCGGTCTGGCGGGCTCGACAGGGAATGCTCTGCATATGAGCCCCGTCAAGTCCGTGGCTGCCGGAGCTGCGAAGCCCGCGGAGCCGCGGACCAAGGTGGCTGCAGACTCTTCACTGGCCGTTGAATTCGTGCGCGGGGCAAGCTCCCAAACCGTGCGGTACTGATATGAATAACAAGAACTCTTCCGTATCCGGTCACCGCATGCATGCGAGTGGCTGGCCTGTGCTGTGCAGTCTTGCCGGACTGATGTTGGGCGGCTCCGCAATGGCCGAGCAGGCAGCATCTGCTGTTGCCAGCACGGCATCCCCGCACGCGCGTGAGCTCAAGCTGGTGATGGGCTCTCAGCATGAGCTGGACCTGCCCTCGGGCGTGGAGCGCATCGCCATTGCGGATGACAGCGTGGCCGGCGTGCATATCAAGCGCGCAGGCAAGGGGGCCGCAGCCAAGATTCTGCTGACGCCGCTCAAGCCGGGGAGCACTTCCTTCCTGGTCTGGCCGCGCGGCGAAGCCCAGGCCCAGACCTATTGGCTTCAGGTGCAGCAGCGCGTGGAGCTGCGCACGGCCAGGGCCTCGAGCCTGATCGAACAGCAATTCGCGAATGAGCTGGCAACGGCCCAGTCCGGCGACAAGGTCAAAACCGTTGACCTCTCGAGCGTTCAGCTCAAGAGCAATGTGGTCCAGGTCGAGGTCAAGGTCGTCGAGTTCAACAAGACGCTGCTCAAGAAGGTAGGGCTCAATCTTTTCAGTACCGGCCCCAATAGTTCGGGCTTCAGCTTCGGAATTTTTGGCCGTGGCTCCTACAACGGAGGTGGGGGAAGCTCCATTCCTGGGTCTTCGTTGAATCCGCTGACCCAGGCTTTCAATTTGCTGATGCAGTTTGACAAGGCCGGCATCGGCGTGAATATCGGCATGCTCGAGGGCAACAATCTGGCGCGCGTGCTGGCGGCCCCGACGCTGGTTGCCTTGTCCGGGCAAAGCGCCAACTTCCTGTCGGGCGGAGAAGTGCCGGTTCCGGTGCCTGCAGGCACAGGCCTGGTGGCCATTCAGTACAAGCCCTATGGCATAGGCCTGACGGTGTCGCCAACCGTGCTTTCCAACGACCGTATTGTGCTGAAGGTCGCCCCCGAGGCCAGCGAGCTCGACTATGCCAACAGCATCTTGCTGAGCGGAACTTCCGTGCCTTCCATCACCACGCGCCGCGCAGACACCACGGTGGAACTGGGGGATGGCGAGAGCTTTGTGATCGGCGGTCTGGTCAGCCGCAATACGATGTCCGGCACCGACAAAGTGCCTCTGCTCGGCGACATCCCGATTCTGGGCGTGCTGTTCAAGCGCCAGGAGTTCAACCAGAAGGAAAGCGAGCTGGCGATCGTTGTCACGCCGCGCCTGGTCAAGCCGCTGGCGCGCGATGTGAATGTGGAGCCGCTGCTGCCGGGTCGCAGCGAGCAGCGCGATCCCATGGTCTGGGGGCCCTGGCTGGCCGGCGGCCTGTCTGGCAGCGTGGCGCCGGGATTTTCTCGCTGAGGGAAAGAGCAAGCCATGAATACGCGCACGGACTCTTCCGACCTCAAGGCCGCACCGCCCGCAGGCTTGGCCGGAACGGTGCGCGTGGTGCTGGCCACTCACTCGTCCGCCCATGCCTTCTGGCTGGCCAGCGCTCTTGGCGACGAGGCCGAGGTGATCCCGGTATCGCTGGATGTGGGCCAGTTGATGCCTTATCTGCAAGCTCCGGGCCTGGGCATAGTGATGCTGGACTTCTCCGCACCGGCCACCGAGACCGCTGTCCTGCTGGCGGGAGATCTGCGCAGCGGCTGGCCCGGCGTGGTGCTGATGGGCGCGGGCTCGGCGGCGGACTCCGCGTCCATGCTGGCCGCACTGCGTTGCGGCGTGACCGAATTCGTGAACTGGGATGCCAGCGAGGCCGAGGCGTTCGCGGCCTTCAGGCATCAGCTGCAGGCGCCGGCCGCGCCCTCGCCCGCACCCGTGGCGCCAGAGGCCGGCAATATCGTGCTGCCCTTGCTGGGCGGCCGTGCGGGCCTGGGCGTGACGACGCTGGCCACGCATCTGGCCGTGATGCTGCAGGAAATCCATGCGCATGACATGCGTGGCGCAGTGCGCCGCGGCCAGGTTGCGCGCAAGCTCGGAGCGAACCCGTCGACGCAGGAAGAAAAAGCCTATGCGGCTTTGCTGGATCTGGGCCTGCCGGCGCGCGACGGCCTGCTCTATCTGAGTGTCACGGGCCACTTCAACTTCGTGGACGCGGTACAGAATCTGCGCCGGCTGGACGCCACGCTGCTGGATTCGGCGGTGGAAAAGCACTTTACCGGCACGGCGGCCATGGCCTGGCCCGCAGATCTGAGCCTGCTGCGCGAGGTCAGCCCCGTGGCCGCCGCCAATGTGGTCAGAACGCTCAAGGGCTTGCTGAAGGCCCAGGTCATCGATCTGGGGGGCATGGTACAGGCGGATTTTCTCGAGCCCGTGCTGCGCGAATGCGGCCAGGCCTGGGTGGTGTGCGACCAGTCCCTGGGCGGCATCATTTCCACCGCGCAGCTGGTCAAGGAGCTGGAGTCCAAGGGGGTTGAGCGCCGCATGCTCAAGCTGGTGCTGAACCGCTTCAATTCTCAGGCCGGGCTGCCGGCCAAAGAAGTGGCCCAGCGCCTCGGGCTGGAGCTTCTGTACGTGGTGCCCGACCGTGCCACGGCCTTGCTCGCGGCGGCCAGCTCTGGCCAGCTGCTGTCGCAGACCTCGCGCGGCGACCCCTATGTGACATCGGTGCGGGCCATGGCGCGTGCCTTGCTGGGCGAGCCCCTGCCGGCCGAGCCGTCCTCGCCGGGCCTTCTGGGTCAATGGGCCAGGCGCTTGAGGAGAAGCGAATGAGCATGGACATTGTTTTCGCCGAGAAGCGCAATGATTTCTCGGACTCCAAGCAGCTGCTGCTGATCAAGAATGTGGCGCATGAACATCTGCTCACGCGGGTGGAAGAGCTGGGGGCGGTATTCGCCAAATGGTCTGCGGGCCGGGTGCGCCAGTTTGTGCAGCAGGAGCTGGAGCAGTTCGTGCGCCAGCAGCGCTTTCCCGTCAATGACGAAGAGGTGCAGTGGATCGCCCAGGCGCTGAACAAGGAGCTGTCGGGTCTGGGGCCGCTGGATGATCTGATGGCCGATCCGGAGGTCGAGGATATTCTGATCAACGGCTACCAGCAGGTGTTTGTCTCGCGCAAAGGCGTGCTGCAGCAGGAGACTCTGCACTTCACCGACAACGCCCATGTGCTGCGCATAGTGCGCCGCATCATTTCGCCGCTGGGGCGCCGTTTGGACGAGTCTACTCCCATGGTGGATGCGCGCCTGCCCGATGGGGGGCGCATCAATGTGGTGATCGAGCCGCTGTCGCTGGACGGCCCCGCGGTCTCCATCCGCAAGTTCCGCAATGATCCGCTGCGCGTGCAGGACCTGGTCGAGTTTGGCACCATGGACGAAGGCATGGCCAGGCTGCTGGAACTGGCGGTGCGCGAGCGCTGCAATATTCTCATCAGCGGCGGCACCAGCTGCGGCAAGACCTCCATGCTCAATGCCATCGCCGGCTATATCCCCAAGGCCGAGCGCGTGGTGACGATAGAGGACACGGCCGAGCTTAGCCTGCCTCACCCCCATGTGGTGCGCATGGAAAGCCGGCCAGGCGGTTTTGAAGGCGCAGGCGTGGTGTCTATCCGCGACCTGCTGCGCAACAGCCTGCGCATGCGCCCCGACCGCATCGTGGTGGGAGAGGTGCGCGGCTCCGAGGTGCTGGAGATGCTGCAGGCCATGAACACCGGCCATGACGGCTCCATGGCCACGATTCACGCCAGTTCGCCGCGCGAATGCCTGCACCGTCTGGAAATGCTGGCGGGGTTTGCGGGCTTTCAGGGCAGCGAGGTGAGCCTGCGGCGCCAGATTGCCAACGCCCTGGACTTTATCGTGCAGATCAGCCGCCTGCCCAATGGCAAGCGCCGCATCACCTCGATCACCGAGGTGACCGGCATCATCGATAGCGTGATCGCCACGCAGGAGCTGTACCGCCACGAGTTGCTGCCGCAGCCCGACGGCGAGGATCTGGAGCGCTGGACCACCCTGGGCCTGGTGCCGCATTCGCCCAAGCTGGCACGCTACCGCGCGGTGTTGCAGCATGCGGGCAACGCTGCGGGAGCGCGCCATGCCTAGCCATGCTTTTCTGCTGCTGAGCCTGGCCTTGCTGATCGTGGCCGCGGCCGTGGCCCTGTGGCTGTTTGCCAGCCGGCAGCAGCAAAACCGCAGGATGGCAGAGCATCTGCAGCGGAGTCTGGAAAAAAGCGCGGCCGCCGCGGCCGGGCTGACGGCGCGCGATGGCGCCGCCCCGGCTTTCGACGCCTCGGCCGCGGATGCCTTGCTGTCGCAGGAGCAGAAAGCCGGCTGGCCTGTTCCCGCGATCCTGGTCGGAGCCGTCGGCGCCAAGCCGTTTTATGGCGGGCTGGCGTCGATTGCGCTGGTGTTTCTGCTGGTCGGCGTGACAGCCGGCTGGCTGGCGGCCTGCGCCGCCCTGGTCGTGCTGTGCATAGGCTTCTTCTTTCTGCTGTTGGCGCGGGCCCAGAAATACCGCCGACAGCTGGTGCGGCAACTGCCGGCCTTTCTGGACAATATGGTGCGCCTGGTCACGCTGGGCAATGCCGTGCAGGCGGCGTTTCAGCTGGCGGCGGCCACGACCAAGGAGCCGCTGCAGCCGGTGATGGAAAAAGCCGCGAGCCTGACCCGCGCGGGCATGGATCTGGAAAATGCGATCGCCCAAATGGCGCGGCGTACGCAGCTCGACGAGCTGCATCTGCTGGCCGCCATATTGCGCATCAGCGTGCGCTACGGCGGGCGCGTGGATCTGCTGATGGAGCGCGTGGCCAACTTCATGCGCGACCGCGAACAGGCCGAGCTGGATTTGTCCGCCATGACGGCCGAGACACGCATGTCGGCCTGGGTGCTGAGCCTGCTGCCGATTGCCGTCTGCGGGCTCATCATCTCCTTCAATGCGGGCTACTTTCTGCGCATGTGGGAGGACCCGAGCGGCCGCAACATCATCTGGGCCGCCGCCGCACTGCAGATGCTGGGCGTGGCACTGCTCTACCGCATGGCCAAGCTGGAAGAGGGGGCCGATTGATGGAGACCTGGCGCCTGCTTCTGCTATTGAGCGTGGCCTTGCTGGTGCTGGCGGCGCTGATTGCAGCCGGCGCCATCGTCCATGTGCAGCAGCACCAAAAGCGTAGCAGCCAGGCGGTGCAGGCCGCGCTGGACCGCAGCGGCGTGGCGAGCGTGGCCGCCAGCAGCAAGCCGATGGAGATGCTGCGTTCCCTGAACGCGGGCGAGGCCCTGCCTCTGCATTGGCTCAACACCTCCTGGGGCAAGGCGCTGGTGGCGGGTGAAGACCGCGCCTTGCTGGGGCGCTGCGGCTGGGGCTCCACGCGGGCGCAGCTGCAGTATCTGCTGGCGCGCTGCGCCTGTGCGCTGCTGCTGCCCGTGCTGGCCGCCATGATGTTTTCACGCAGTCCCATGCTGGTGCTCTGGCTGTTTGCGGCGTTCACCGTGGGCTTTCTGCTGCCCAAGTGGGGGCTGCTGCGCGTGGCGGCGCGCCGCAAGGCCTGTGTGGCGCGCGAGCTGCCGCTGCTGGTGGACCTGCTGGGCCTGCTGCAGGGCACGGGCATGAGCCTGGATCAGACGCTGCAGGTCATAGGCTCCGATTTCGGCAATGTGATGCCCGTGCTCGCGCGCGAGGTGCAGCTGGCCAATCAACAGTACAGCCGCGGCAGCACGCGTGAGCGCGCGTTTGGCCGCATGAGCGAGGTCTACCAGAACGAAAACCTCGCGGGCCTGACCTCGTTGATGATCCAGATCGACAAATACGGTGGGGCGGTGCAGGAGCCGCTGCGCATCTTTGGCGACCGCCTGCGCGAGCAGCGCAAGGCCAAGATGAAAGAGCTGATAGGAAAGATCTCGGTCAAGATGACCGGCGTCATGGTGCTGACGCTGCTGCCGGCCTTGATCATTGTTACTGCCGGACCCGGCTTTTTGGCCGTGATCCGGGCGTTGGGAGCCATGAACAAATGACAAACAAAAGCCAAGTCTTGGGACTTCCGCTGGCGGCGCTGGCTGTCGCCGTGCTCTCGGGTTGCTCCGGCATGGGTGGCCTGATGGGACAGGGCCAGCCCGCGCTGTCGCCGGCGGCCAAGGCCGCGGCGGAGATGCCGCTGGAAAAAGAGCCTGTGGTCAACACCCAGGAGACTTATCTGGCGCTGGTCAGGCAGATGCAGGCCAAGTCGCTCTGGTATGCCTCCGTCGCGCATCTGGATGCTCTGGACAGGCAGTGGGGCGCTTCGGCCGAGTCGCGCCTGCTGCGCGCCGATGCTCTGCGCCAGGTGGGCCAGCCCGAGGCGGCGGCCGCCCTCTATCAGAGCCTGCTGGGCGGAGTCCATGACGGTGTCGCGCGCTACGGTCTGGGCCGCGTGGCGGCCGAGCAGGGGGATTTCGGCATGGCGGCCCAGCAGATGGAGCTGGCCAGACGCAGCAACCCGGTGAATCCGCGCCTGCTCACGGATCTGGGCTATGCCTATCTGCGTGCGCACGATCTGAATGCGGCGCGCATTCCCTTGATGCAGGCCGCCCAGCTCAGCCCCGAGGACGCGCAGGCCAATGTCAATCTGAGCCTGTTCATGATGCTCAGCGGCCAGACCCCGCAGGCCGAGGAGTTCATGCGCCAGCGCAAACTGGATGCCCGGACCCAGCAGGCCGTGAGGGAGCAAGCCGGCGCATGGCAGCAGG
>JAFAIY010000340.1 GCA_019236485.1 Comamonas sp.
CCGCGCCACCTGATAGCCGGGATTGCTGGTGGGCACCAGAAACGCGCTCATGCCCTTCTTGCCCGCGGCCTTGTCCGTGACGGCGATCACGATCGCCACATCGCCGTTCTTGCCGCTGGTGATGAACTGCTTGACGCCGTTGATCACATAGTCCTCGCCGTCCCTTCTGGCCGTGGTGCGCAGCGCGCTGGCGTCCGAGCCCACATGGGGCTCGGTCAGGCAGAAGGCGCCCAGCATCGCTCCTTTAGCCAGCGGCCGCAGCCATTGCTCCTGCTGCTGCGCATTGCCGTAGCGCATGAGGATGGCGTTCACGGGGCAGTTGGTCACGCTGATCACGGTGCTGGTGCCGCCGTCGCCGGCTGCGATCTCCTCCAGCACCAGGGCCAGGCTCACATAGTCCAGGCCTGCGCCGCCGAGTTCCTCGGGCACGCAGATGCCGTAGGCGCCCAAAGCGGCCAGGCCCTGGTGCACGTCCTTGGGAAAATGATGCTCCTTGTCCCAGCGCGCGGCATGGGGCGCGATCTGCTCGCGCACATAGTCGCGCATGGCCTCACGGATCATTTCCTGGTCTTGGTTCAGCAACATTGATGTCTCCTGTTTTTATAGCTGTCTGCCCTGATTCGATATGGGCTATGCGGTTAGTAATCGGATATGCGTGCCGTCGTAGCGCAGCAGGCTGCCGCGGTCTTCGGGCCCGGCCGCGGCCAGCACCCGCATCAGGCCCCGGACGCTGTCGGCCAGGGGCACGGGGGCCGCGGAGCCACCCATCTCGGTCTGCGTCCAGCCGGGGTCCAGCGCCAGCAGCGTCAGGCCCGGCCATTGCTCGCAGGCCGAGACCACGGCCATGTTCAGCGCAGCCTTGCTGACGCGGTACAGCCAGGCGCTGGCATCGGCCTGGGCCAGCAGCGACATCTCGCTGGAAAAGGCCGCGACCACCCCGCCCGCGGCCTGCACCATGGGCGCGATCTGCGGCAGGGCCTGCATAAAGCCCAGCACATTGCTGTGCATGACCGCGTCGAACTGCTGCTGCGTGGGCGGCACGCCCGCGGCCTGGCCGTCCCAGACGCCCGCCACATAGAGCGCGATGTCTATGCTTTCGCCGTCCAGCCGCCAGGCCAGGCCGCTGACGCTGGCCGGATCGGCCAGATCGAGCTGCAGCACCTCGGCGCCCAGGGCCTGGACGGCGGCCATGTCCTCGGCCCTGCGCACCGTGGCGATCACGCGGTGGCCCTGGCCCAGATAGGCCTCGGTCAAGGCCCGGCCCAGGCCGCGCGAGGCGCCCAGAATCAGTATCAAAGCCATAGCTGCTGGCGTCTATTGCCGGTAATTTTCAATGTGTTCTTCATTACAATTCCTTTCTAGATAGGCACTGGCAGCTATCGTTTTTATTTACCCTGCTCCGCCGCAATCAGGGCGCTGTAGCGGGCCACCATCAGCTCCTGGGGCTCCGGCGCCGTGCCTATCCCCATCTGCGACTGGATGATCTGGTTGAGCGTGGGCATCACATTGCGCGGCACCTGGGCCTCGGCGCTCCAGAGCCGGGAGCGCATCAGCGCCTTGGCACAGTGCAGATAGGCCTCCTGCACGCGGATCTCGAGCACCAGCTTGGGACGGAAATGCTCGCCGGCGAACAAGGCCGTGTAATGCGCCTCGTCGCGCAGCTGTGCCGTGCCGTTGACGCGCAGCGTCTCGTCAAAGCCCGGCACGAAGAACAGCAGGCCCACGCGCGGGTCGTCGAGCAGATTGCTGAGGCTGTCAAGCCGGTTGTTGCCGCCCGCATCGGGGATGAGCAAGGTGTTGGCGTCGGGCGCCTTGACAAAGCCCGGCTTGCCGCCGCGCGGCGAAGCGTCGAGCAGGGCGCCGTTGCTGCCGCCGGTGGCCATGACCAGAAACGGCGACAGGGCGATAAAGCGCAGGCAGTAGCGGTCCAGCTCCAGCTGCTGCTTGAGCAGGGCCCGCTCCGCCGGGGCCGCATACAGCTGCTGCAGTTGCTCGCGGGAGGTGATCATGACTCGTCCTCCTCATCACCGCGGTCCTGCCGGTGAATCGCGGCATGCAGGGACAGGTATTCGTTCCAGGCCGGATCGAAGCTCAGGGACAGCTCGGCGTCCAGCGCCGGCGCATGCCTGGCGCCCAGGCGCTGCGCGAGCTGCTCGGCCTGGGTCGGGTCTTCCACGTAGAAGGCCGCGAGGCGCGAGCTCATGTTCTCCAGCCGCGAGAACACCAGAATCCCGCTCTGCTCGCGCGCCAACTCCGCATCCATGGCGTCCTGCGCATCGCGCACGCTGTCGAGCTCCTGCTGGCTGGAGAACGGCAGGCGCCATTGCAGAAAGTGCGACAGATCGGCGCGCGTGGCCACGGCG
Source organism: Comamonas sp. (assembly GCA_019236485.1). Taxonomy (GTDB): domain Bacteria; phylum Pseudomonadota; class Gammaproteobacteria; order Burkholderiales; family Burkholderiaceae_C; genus Comamonas. The sequence continues at coordinate 2,364 of JAFAIY010000340.1, forward strand.
TTCGCACCATCGTGGAAGCTCAGAATGTCGGGCGGATCGTCCTCGGCCGCATCCCGGGTCCGCACTTCCAGCGAGATCCAGCCTGCGCTCTGGTCCTGCGGATACTCGTAGCTGCGCCCCAGCTGCTCGCGCTGGAAGGCGTCGAAGATGGGCGGGAAGGCCGACAGAGGCACGGGCCCGGACAGGCCGTCCGAAATCTCCGCCACAAACTCCACGGGCCCGACCCGCACCGAGAAATCCCACTCGCCCAGCACATGGTCGAGCATGATGAAAGCCATGTGCTGCGCATGCTCGGCCATGGCCGGTGGGATCGGCTTGGCGAACGCCAGCTCCAGGCCGATGACGCCGCCCGCGTCGTAGTACGCGACCTGCACATCGGTGCTGGACAGCTCGAAGTCCTCCAT
>JAFAIY010000485.1 GCA_019236485.1 Comamonas sp.
GCCGTGCTTGTGGCCCATGCCGGAGCGCGGCAGGATCAGCGCCGCGTAACCGGGATCCTTGAGGTGCATGGCCATGCCGGTGGGAATCAGCTGCCACTGGCCGGGCTCCAGCGTCACGGGCGCCTCGATGCAGGCCCGCAGGTCCAGCCCCGCGCTGCCGGGCGTGGCGTAGGCGGGCATGTTTTCGCGCAGGCGCGCGTCCAGAATCTTGACATCAACGTTCATAAATACCTTTGCCGCAAGCCCTTGTGCCGGGCCGGGCGGAAGTCGCGACAGCTGCGAGGCGGCTGGCGGAGTGAGAAACAGGGCGCTATTGTGCCCGCTGCGGGCGCCGCGGCCCTGCCCAATCCCGGGTTATCGGCCCTTGAGCCTGGAGAGCACGCCGCCGATCAGGGACATAAAGCCCATGACGGTGAGCACCGCACCGAAACCGGGCACAAATCGGGAGATGACGAAGCCGGCCACGATCAGCACCAGCGCCAGCGGCGATATCCATGGCTGACGCTTGGGTTCGGCCTTGGCCTTCTGGCTTTCGATCTCGCGCTCTATGGCTCTGAGGCGCTGCCTGGCCTCTTCCTTGCCCACCACTTGGCCCGGGCTGGCCTGAGCGCGCGGCATGGGCCGGCCGGGCGCGGGCGCCTTGCTGCGCTCGGCCTGCTCGGCGATTTCGCGCACCTGCTGCAGCTTGGCGCGCAGCTGGCCCATGGGTGCGGCGCCCTGCTCGCCGGGCGTGGCCACCGCCGATTCCAGCGCTCCGGCGAGGCTGCTTTGCGTGCGGCGAAAGTCGGGACTGGCGCGCAGCAGCTGGTCCACATAAGCCACATAGTCGCCGTCGCGCGGACCTTCATAGCCGGAAGGGATCATGATCGGACTCCTTGGATCAGAGATGGCCCGGGGCCAGGCGCTGCGCTATTTCCTCGACCAGCTGGCGCGCCAGCACATCCTTGCTGGCATGGGGCAGCTCCTTGCTGCCGCCGGCGTCGATCAGCAGCAGGGCGTTGTAGTCCTTGCCAAAAGTGGCCGGGCCGATATTGCCCACCAGCAGCGGCACGCCCTTGCGCAAGCGCTTGGCGCTGGCGTGCTTGAGCAGGTCGTGGCTCTCGGCCGCAAAGCCCACGCAGTACAGCTTGCCGGACCGGGCCGGCTCGGAGCCGGCCACGGCGGCCAGAATGTCGGGGTTCTCGACGAAAGCCATGGCCGGCACCTCCCCCGAGCCGTCTTTCTTGATCTTCCTATCGGCAGCCTCAGCGGGCCGCCAGTCCGCAACCGCGGCCGTGGCGATGAAGATGCTGGCCTCCGCCAGCTGGGACTGCACGGCAGCCTGCATCTGGCGTGCCGATTGCACATCGATGCGCGTCACGCCGCGCGGCGTGGGCAGGTGCACGGGGCCGGCCACCAGCGTCACCTGGGCGCCGGCCTCGCGTGCGGCGCGCGCAATCGCAAAGCCCATCTTGCCGCTGGAGAGATTGGTGATGCCGCGCACCGGGTCTATGGCCTCGAAGGTGGGCCCGGCCGTGACCAGCAGATGCTGGCCCTGCAGGCGCTTGGCCGTGAAATGGGCGGCCAGCTCCTCCATGATTTCCTCGGGCTCCAGCATGCGGCCGTCGCCGGTCTCGCCGCAGGCCTGGCTGCCGTTGCCCACGCCCAGCACCAGCGCGCCATCGGCCTGCACCTGGGCCAGATTGCGCTGGGTTGCGGGGTGAGCCCACATCTCGCGGTTCATGGCCGGGGCCAGCAGCAAGGGCACGCGCTCCAGCGGACGGGCCAGGCACAGCAGGCTCAGCAGCTCGTCGGAGCGACCCTGCACCAGGCGCGCGATGAAGTCGGCGCTGCAGGGCGCGATCAGGATCGCGTCGGCATCGCGGCTCAGATTGATATGGGGCATGTTGTTGGGCTCGCGCACATCCCACTGGGAGGTGTAGACTGCGCGCCCAGAAAGAGCCTGCATGGTGACGGCCGTCATGAACTGCTCGGCGGCCTCGGTCATGACGACCTGCACGGTGGCGCCGGCCTGGACCAGCAAGCGGCACAGCATGGCCGATTTGTAACAAGCTACGCCCCCCGAGAGACCCAGCACCAGATGTTTGCCTGCGAACACGTCATTCATGTCGCTCAATTTAGCAGACCTGGGCCGCTTTGCAGGCTCCCAAGCATCCCTGTGCGCCACGCCGAAATTCGCGCCGCACCTATAATTCTGTTTTACCACCACCAAAAAAAGACATGACCAAGTTCGTCTTCGTCACCGGCGGTGTGGTGTCTTCCCTGGGCAAGGGAATCGCCTCAGCCTCCCTTGCAGCGATTCTGGAATCGCGCGGTCTCAAAGTCACCCTCATCAAGCTCGATCCCTATATCAACGTGGACCCGGGCACCATGTCGCCCTTCCAGCACGGCGAAGTGTTCGTGACCGACGACGGAGCCGAGACCGATCTGGACCTGGGCCACTATGAGCGTTTCATCGAAACGCGCATGCGTCAGAGCAATAACTTCACCACGGGCCGCATCTATCAGTCCGTGCTGGAAAAAGAGCGTCGCGGCGACTACCTGGGCAAGACCGTGCAGGTCATCCCCCATGTCACCAACGAGATTCAGGAATACATCAAGCGCGGCGCCGGCATCGGCACCGAGCATGAAGTGGACGTGGCCATCTGCGAGGTCGGCGGCACCGTGGGCGATATCGAGTCCCTGCCCTTCCTCGAAGCCGCGCGCCAGCTGGCCCTGAAGCTGGGCCCCAAC
>JAFAIY010000486.1 GCA_019236485.1 Comamonas sp.
CCTTCTGCGTGCCGGTGTTCGACGCCTCGGGCCATATCGTGCTGGGCCTGATGACCCTGGGCTCGCTGGCGACTTTCGATCCCGAATATGGTGGAGCCATCGACGCGCCGCTGCAGGCCGCGGCCCGTCAGCTGTCCCGCGATCTAGGCTGGGGCGCCACGGCCGCAGACTGAAGATCCCACCGCTGCCAAGCCAATAGCAAAGACCTCGAATGGGCCGCTCTCCCAAGGCAAGCAAAGTCCTGATTCCCGTGACCGCCGCGGTGCTGGCCGCGCACGCCATCGTGCTGCTGGGCCTGCCCGCGCTCGAGCAGCCGCCCCAGCCCACAACCGTGGTCATGGATACCCGCTTGGTGGAGCTGCCTGCGCCGCCTCCGCCCCCTGCGCCCGTACCGCCGCCGCCCAGGACCAGGCCTGCGTCCAGACCACCGGCACCAGCCGCCGCTCCCGAGCCGGCTCCAGCCCCTGCGGCGCCGGAACCCGAGTCAAATCCCACCCAAGCCGTTGATACGCCTGCGCCGCCAGCTCCTGAGTCCACAGCAGCTGCAGAGCCCCCGGCGCCCGCACCCGAGATAGCCGAAGCCAGCGAGGCCGATACCGCGCGCCCCATCCAGGTCACTCCTGCCGGCGCAGCGCCGCTGCCGCCGGGAACGGCGCTGCCGGTCACCCTGCCCAACTCGGCCACGCTGGAGTTCGATGCTTCGGGCCAGGTCAAGGGCTTTCACTACTCGGCCGGGGCCCGGCTGCAATGGCAGCATGACGGCCAGTATTACAGCGCGCGCCAGTCGGTCAGCATGTTTCTGCTGGGCGAACGCGCCCAGACCAGCGAGGGCCTGATCACGCCCCACGGCCTGCAGCCGCTGAACTTCAGCGACCAGGGGCGCAAGACCCAGTCGGCAAACTTCGATGTGGCCGGCGGCAAGGCCAGCTACAGCGGCGGCACGGCCGAGGCCGCCATCTCGGACGGGGTGCAGGACCGCCTCAGCGTGTTCCTGCAGCTGTCGGCCCTGATTGCGGCCGCGCCCGACAAATACCCGCCGGGCACGCTGATCGACCTGACCACCAGCAGCGCCCGCGCCGCCACGCGCTGGCAGTTCCGCGTGGGAGCGGCCGAGGCGCTGAGCCTGCCTTTTGGCAGCGTCATGGCCCTGCGCCTGGACAAGCTGCCCGGCAAGAGCAGCGGCGACCAGCGCGGTTCCGTCTGGCTGGCGCCGGCCATGCAGTATCTGCCGGTGCGCATCAAGCTCACCCAGGGCCAGGACGACTTTGTCGACCTGCAGCTCAAGAAATACACGCCCGCGCCGCAGTGACGCAGGCCGGCGCCTGCACCGGCTCAGGCCCTGCACTGGCATGCGGGACTGCGGCCAGACTACCGAGGTTCGGGATGGCGCTTCGTCGCGGAGCCCTCAAATCCATGGAATACTGTCCTCAAGTGCAAGAGCAGGCATTTCGTATCTTGAAATACCGCACCCGGCCACCATTTCCATGGTGGGCATGCTCATAACGGAAGTGAAAGGAGGAACACCATGCAAATGCTTTACGACTCTGAATCCTTTGCGGTGCTCCACCTGCGTCCAGACATGGAAGCAGACGCTCCGGCAGGCACCGCCAAGACTGAAGCCCAAGCCCACCAGCTGCCGCGCCACGGTTTCGAGATCGTGGACAAGCGCTCGGGCAAAGAGGTGTACCTGGATGGCTCCTGGGCCGAAATGTTCCAGAAGCAAATCCTGGCCTGGCAACTGGATGCTCCCACCGAGGAAGAGGTGGAGGACATCCTCGACCAGTACGCGGGTCTGGCTCAGCAGCCTGTGATCATCCACTGAATTCGGCCCTCATCAGCCCCAAAGGAACCTGCTTGCAGGTTCCTTTTTTTATGCCTGCCGCAGATTATCGAATCCGATATTCCAAGATCATCTTCGAGAGAATATTAAGCCTTCGTTAAATCAACTATTCGCCGCAGTTTTCCAATCAAACTCTGCAAATAGCGATTAGGCAGAAATTTAAAATAGAGCCCGGCAACACAGGCCTGTCCGCTCTCACCAAATCACGGCACAGGCCTTATAGGCTATTGATTCACAGCAATGCTATTCGGAGCACTCCGGAAGTGCTCAGGCCCCGGCTCGCACCTGCCAAATTCGGCCTCAAACAATATTGATCCATATCAATTATCTGCTGCAAATAGCGCGAAGAATTAATCGCCAACACAGTCCTCAAAATCACTTCAATCAATATCTAGCACCAGGGAAAAACATGAACTCTGCATTGAAGTACAGCCTGCTGCCGGTCGCGACCGCGCTGGCGGTGTTCGGGCATATGACCTGGGCTTCGGTCAACGAGGCCCAGCAGGCGGCCGCCGCCCCCGCCGCCAGCAGCGAGTCCAGGATCATCGACGACCTGCCGGCCAATTACTCGGCCGATCTGCCGCCAGCCCAGCGCGAGCTCATAGAGCGCGGCCGCTATGTGGCCCGCCTCGGCGATTGCGTGGCCTGCCACACAGGCAGCAAGACCCAGCCCATGGCCGGCGGCCTGGCGCTGGAGACGCCGTTCGGCAAGCTCTATTCCACCAATATCACGCCCGACAAGAGCAGCGGCATGGGCGGCTACAGCTTCGAGCAGTTCGACCGCGCCATGCGCAAGGGCGTGGCCGCCGACGGCCGCAACCTCTACCCGGCCATGCCCTACCCCTCCTACGCCAAGATGACGGGCGAGGACATGCAGGCCCTGTACGCCTATCTGATGCAGGGCGTGGCCCCGGTGCAGGCCGCCAACAAGCCCTCGGAAATGGGTTTCCCCTTCAACCAGCGCTGGGGCCTGTCGCTATGGAACTGGCTGTTCCTCGACGACACCCCCTACCAGCCCCAGGCCCAGCAGAGTGCCGAGTGGAACCGCGGCGCCTATCTGGTGCAAGGCCTGGGCCACTGCGGCGCCTGCCACACTCCGCGCGGCATCGCTTTCCAGGAAAAGACCATGACCGGCGAGGGCAAGAACGGCCAGTTCTTCCTGGCCGGTGAAACCGTGGAAGGCTGGCGCGCCCTGAGCCTGCGCAATCTGTGGACACCGGCCGAGACTGCCGAGCTGCTCAAGACCGGCCGCAACAGCCACGGCACGGTCTCCGGCAATATGGTGGACGTGGTCCAGCACAGCACGCAGTACATGAGCGACGGCGACCTGCTGGCCATTGGCAGCTACCTCAAGGCCCTGCCCGCGGGCAAGGAAGATCTGCCCATGCAGATCGCCCAAGGCCCGGCACCGCGCATCGACATCCCGGCGCGCGCCACCAAGGATTCGGCGCCCGACGCCGCGCACTACAACGTGCCGGCCGACCTCTACCGCACGCGCGGCGGCCTCGGCTATCTGCAGTTCTGCGCCGACTGCCACCGCTCGGACGGCGGCGGCGTGGACAAGGTCTTCCCCTCGCTGGCCGGCAACCGTTCGCTGCTGTCGGACAACCCCAGCACGCTGATCCACATCATGCTGACCGGCTGGACCACGCCCGTGACCCAGACCCACAGCCGGCCGCTGACCATGCCGGCCTTCGCCCAGCTCGGCGACCAGGAGATTGCCGACATCCTGAACTTCACGCGCCGCAACTGGGGCCGCAAGGATGCGTCCGAGATCCAGGCCAAGGATGTGAAGTCGCTGCGCAAGACGCTGGATGCCAAGGGCGAAAATAGCCGTCCGTTCGAGACCCCGCGCCTGGCCGACATGCTCAAGGAAAAGAATGCCGAGCAGCTGGTCTATGGCGCACGCCTGAACATCGAGACCCGCGACCTGCTGCCCAAGAACGTGGGCAATGCGCTGAACTGCGCGAGCTGCCACCTGAACGCCGGCACCGTGGCCGACGGCTCGCCCTATATCGGCATCTCGGCCTTCTTCCCCAGCTATGCGCCGCGCGCGGGCCGCACCATCACGCTGGAAGACCGCATCAACGGCTGCTTCCTGCGCTCCATGAACGGCAAGCCGCTGCCGCTGGACTCCGACGAGCTCAAGGCCATGGTCGCGCTGTTCGACTGGATGCGCAACGAGACCAAGCCCGAGGACAAGGTCGAGGGCCGGGGCGTGGGCAAGATCAGCCAGAAGATCCTGCCCAATGTGGAAAACGGCCAGAAGGTCTATACCCAGCAGTGCGCGCTCTGCCACGGAGCCGACGGCGAAGGCATCAAGAACGCCAAGGGCCAGTGGGTCTATCCGCCGCTCTGGGGTGACGAGTCCTTCAACATAGGCGCAGGCATGGCCCGTACCTACACGGCCGCGGCCTTCGTCAAGCGCAACATGCCCATCGCCATGCATGGCAACTTCCCGCTGGGCCAGGGCGGCCTCTCGGACCAGGATGCCGTGGACGTGGCCGAGTTCTTCAGCCACCAGCCGCGCCCGGACTTTGCGCCCAAGGTCAAGGACTGGCCCAAGGACAAGAAGCCGGCCGACGCACGCTACTGAGAACGGCCGCCGGCCTCAAGGCCGGATCCGCTCCAGACAGGCCGCAGCCTCCTAGGAAGCTGCGGCTTTTTTCATGCGCGCTCAGGGTTGCAGCGCGGGCCGATTCAGGCGGCGCTCCAGCCCGCGGTACAGCGGCGCCACCAGCAGCAGCACGGCCACCAGCCGGCAGACCTGAAAGGCCGTGACCACGGGCACGCCCAGTTGCAACACCTTGGCCGTGATCGCCATCTCGGTGATGCCGCCCGGCGAGGTGCCCAGCAGCAGCGTGACCCAGGGCAGGCCGGTGGCCGCGTGCAGCAGCCAGGCAAAGCCGGCACAGACCGCCATCAGGCCCAGCGTGCCCAGGGCCACCGTGAGCAGCCAGGCCGGCGCCGCATGCAAAAAGGCGCGGGTAAAACGCACGCCCAGGCTGACACCGATCACCAACTGAGCCCCATTCACGCCCCACTGCGGCAGCGCGGACAGCTGCACATCGGCCACCGTCAGCCCCACGGACACGGCCAGCGCCCCCAGAAACCAGGGGTTGGGCCGACCGGTGCGCAGCATCAGACCCACGCCGCACAGGGTCAGCAGCGCCAGCAAGGCCAGGCCGCCGTAGTCCACCGTGCGGATGGCGGGCGGCATCAGGTCCGGCAGGGCTTGCACCCCCGACCATTGCAGCGCAAACGGGATGGAGAGCGTGACGATCAGCACTCGCAGGCTGTGGCTGGCAGCGACCAGATCGGTGCGCGCCTGTTCGCGCTCGGCCAGCAGCGTCATCTCGGACGCCGCGCCAATGGCGCCGGCAAAATAGGTGGTGGCACGCAGCTGCTGCGCCGGAATCTGCGGCATGCGCGCCGCCGTGCTCCGGTACAGCCAGGCGCCGAACAGCCAACCCAGCAACAGCGCCCAGACTACGCCCAGTCCAATCGCCCACCACAGGCCGCCCACCATGCGCGCCACATGGGGCGTGAAGTACAGGCCCAGGGCCGTGCCCATGGTCCACTGGCCCAGATTGCGCAGCGGGTTCCAGCTGGCCGTGGGGGCGCCTGCCATGGAGCACAAGGCCGTGGCCAGCAGCGGGCCTATCATCCAGGGCAGCGGCGTGTGCAGGGCCAGGCACAGCTGGGCGGCCAGCCAGGCCAGGCCGAGGGTGACGGCCACGCGGGCCAGAAATCGAGGGGATGGCAAGGCAGGCATGTGCACGGGAATCCGGCAAGGCGCGACAATGGCGACGCGATAGGGGCTATGCCCCGCAGTATCGCGGCAATTCACGGTGGGCAAAGCCGGTACGAAATCTACAGCTACGAAGCCATGCCCCGTCTATGACGAACGCACTCAGCTTGATATGTGGACTTCTGTTTCTGCGGCGCAGCCGCGCCTGTTCTTCAAACCCTGGGCCCTGGCGGCCGCGCTGCTGCTGGGCGGCTGTGCTCACCAGGCGGCTGCCCCCGCCGCGGACCCGCCATGGCTGCAGACGCTGGGCCAGTGGCGGGGCACCAGTCTCATCCTGCTCGGCGAGCAGCATGACCAGGCCGCCCACCACCGCTGGGAGGCCGACACCGTGAGCAGCCTGGCCGCCCAAGGCAGGCTGGCCGCCGTGGTGCTGGAAATGGCGGCCGCCGGCGGCAGCACCAGCGCTCTGCAAGCCGATGCCACCGAGGCCGAGGTCAAAGCGGCGCTGCTTTGGGAACAGGGCGGCGCCGGCGGCGGCTGGCCCTGGCAGGACTACGGTCCCGTGGTGATGAGCGCCGTGCGCGCCCGCGTGCCCGTGCTGGGCGGCAATCTGCCGCGTACGCAGATGAAGACGGCCATGGCCGAGAACCGCTATGACGCCCACCTGGACCAGGCCGGCTGGCAACTGCAGCTGGACGCGATCCGCAACGGCCACTGCGGCCTGCTGCCCGAGTCGCAGTTTGCGCCCATGGCCAGGATTCAGCTGGCGCGCGACGAAACCATGGCCGGCGTCGCCGCGGCGGCCGTGCGCGATCTTGCCGGGCCGGGCCAGAGCGTGCTGCTGATTGCGGGCCGCGGCCATGTGCGCGCCGATATCGGCGTGCCGACCTGGCTGCCCGCAGGCCTCGCGGCCAAGGTTGCCATCGCCCAGTCGGATAAGGCGCGAGACGCCACGCAGATGAAGGCCGACAGGCTGCTGACCCTGCCGGGCTCGGCGCCCGAAGACCACTGCACCCAGCTGCGCCAGCAGTGGCAGGGCCGGGCCGCGGCCAGGCCCTGAGCCCGGCTCAGGCGCCGAGGTCGGCCTCGCCGAGCAGCACCTCGACCTGCGGCAGGCCGGCGCGCTCTTTTTCGAGCAGGCCCGCGAACTCCTCCGCGGGCAGGGGGCGGCTGCAGAAATAGCCCTGGAAGCAGTCACAGCCTTTTTGCTGCAGAAACTGCAGCTGCTCGAGCGTTTCCACGCCCTCGGCCAGCACCTTCAAGCCCATGGCATGGCCCAGGGCGATGACGGAGCTGCTGATGGCCATATCGTCCGAGCTGTTCGGAATGTCGCGGATAAAGCCCTGGTCGATCTTGAGCAGGGCCACCGGAAAGCGCTTGAGGTGGGCCAGCGACGAATAGCCGGTGCCGAAGTCGTCGATCGCCAGCCTCAGCCCCTGCTCGCGCAGGCGGTTGAGCACGAACAGCGCTTCCTCGGGCTTTTCGGCCAGCGCGCTTTCGGTGATCTCGAGTTCCAGCAGCCGCGCGGGAAAGCCCGACTCCGCCAGCGCCTGGGTCGTGGCGCCCACGATGTCGGTGAGCAGAAACTGGTGCAGCGAGACATTGACGGCAATCGTCAGCTCGGGCAGCCCCTGGTCGCGCCAGCGCTGGCCCTGGCGGCAGGCCTCGTTGAGCACCCAGATGCCCAGCGGGCCGATCACGCCCGAGCTTTCCGCCACGGGGATGAAGCGCGCCGGAGAAATCAGCCCCTGCTCCGGGTCCTGCCAGCGCAGCAGCGCCTCGGCGCCCACCAGCCGGCCCGTGGCCAGGTCCACCTGCGGCTGGTAGTACAGCCGCATATGGCCCAGGTCCAGCGCGCGGCGCAGCCGTGCCTCCAGCGCCAGCCGCTCGCGTGCGGCCTGGGTCATGTCCTCGTGGAAGAAGCACCAGGCGTTGGAGCCGCGGCTCTTGGCGCCGTAGACGGCCGCATGGGCGCCCTGCAGCAGATCCTCCGGGCTCAGCGCGTGCTCGGGATAGAGGCAGATGCCCACGCTCACGCTGACCACCACCGACAGCCCGTCCGGCGTGGTCCAGGGCTTGCCGGCCGCGGCCATCAGGCGTTCGGCCACCTCGACCGCGTCAGCGCGCGCGTTCAGCGACTGGGCCACCACGCACAGCTCGTCGCCGGCCAGGCGACCGATCACATCCCCGGCGCGCAGCGCCGCCTGCACCTGGGCCGCGGTATGCCTGAGCACCTCGTCGCCTATGGAGTGGCCATAGCTGTCGTTCACATCCTTGAAGCGGTCGATGTTGAGCAGCAGGACCGCCATGCCGCGGCCCGTCACCTGGGCCCGCTCCACGGCCTCGCCCAGCATGCGCGCAAACTGCGTTCGGTTGGGCAGGCCGGTCAGAGCGTCGCTGTGGGCCAGGAATTCGAGCTGCTGCTCGCGCGCCTTCTCGGCCGAGATATCGGTGAACATGCAGACATAGTGGGTGACCACGCCCGCCGCATCCTTGACGGCACTCAGCGACATGCGCTCGGGGAACACCTCGCCGTTCTTGCGCTTGTTCCAGATCTCGCCCTGCCAGTGGCCCGTGGCAAACAGGCTGGCCCACATGGCATCGTAGAACGCCTTGTCGTGGCGGCCCGACTTGAACATGCGCGGGGTCTGACCGAGGATTTCGGCCTCGCTGTAGCCCAGCAGCCGGACGAAGGAGTGGTTGACCGAGAGAATGCGGCTGCGCGCATCGGTGACGATCACGCCCTCTATGGTGTTGTCCACCACGGCGGCGGCCAGGCGGCGGCGCTCCTCGGCCTCGCGGCTCGCGGTCTGGTCGGCCAGCAGGCCCGAGATGCGCAGCAGACGGCCATGGGCATCCTTGTGCGCCTGGCCCCGCGCCCGGAACCAGCGGTACATGCCGTCAAAACACAGCAGCCTGGCCGTGGACACCAGCATGCTGCCCTGCTCCAGCGCCTGCTCCACCTCCAGGCGCACCACCGGCGCATCGTCGGGATGCAGGCGCTGGAGAAAATCGAAATCCCGGGCCAGGTCCTGGCCCGTGTAGCGCAGCAGCGCGCTCATGCCCGAAGACAGGTTCAGCCGGCCCTCCCTGGCATCCCACTCCCAGACGCCGTTGCCGCTGCCTTCCAGCGCCATGCGCAGCATGGTCTCGCTGCGGTGCATGGCATCCCTGGCGCTGACCATCTCGCTGAGATCCTGCAGCACGCAGACCAGGGCCATGGGGCCGTGCACGCCCGAGGCGGCAACGCGGCTGGTGGTGCACAGCACCGGCGTGACCTTGGCCGTGCTCGCATGCACGCACTGGCGCAGCACCTGGAAATGGTCGCTGCTGCCATCGAGCAGCCGCTCCATCAGCTGCGCCACCTGCTGGGGGTCGTCGGACGGCACCAGCACGCGGAAATCCTGGCCGCGCAGCGAATCCACGCTGCGCCCCAACCAGCCCGCGAGCTTGGCATTGGCCCAGACGATCTCGGCGCCGCCCACATGCACGCGCGCCATCCCGGCCGGGGCATGGCGCACCACCAGTTCCAGCTCCTGGGCCGTCTCCTTCCGCTGGCGCTCGGCGCCGCGCTTGCGCCGGTGCAGCCAGCCCCCGGCGAGCGCGGTGGCCAACAGCCAGACGACAAAACAACTTATTTGCCAGCGCGTAGACTGCGGCCCTGCGACTTCAAAATAAGCCAGCAGCCATTCCTGTGCCCATAACCAGAGCAACCCTGCGCATACGTAAAGAGCCATCAGGCTCCCCGACGTGACGCGGGAACGCCCTCCCTCGCTTTTCATGTAATTCCTTTGTCCGCAGGGTCCCTGCCTTGCTGCGACAATTGCCCAGCTATGACCCAAGCCTATATTTTGACCCTATCCTGCCCAGATCGCCTGGGTCTGGTCCATGCCGTTTCGGGCTTTTTGCTCGAACAAGGCGGCAATATCGAAGAAGCTGCCCAGTACAACGACCCCGCCACGGGTCTGTTCTTCATGCGCGTGCAGTTCGGCGTCGGCAACACCGACACCGCCGCCCTCAAGACCGCCGTGGCCGCGCTGGCCGAGCAGTACCAGATGCAGTGGAGCCTGCACTCCAAGACCGAGCGCATGAAGACCGTGATCATGGTCAGCAAGGAAGGCCACTGCCTCAACGATCTGCTGTTCCGCTGGAAGTCCGGCCTGCTGCCCATCGAGATCAAGGCCATCGTCAGCAACCACCGCGAGTTCTATCAGCTCGCCGCCAGCTACAACATCCCGTTCCACCACATCCCCGTGACCGCCGCTACCAAGGCCCAGGCCGAGGAGCGCCAGTACGAGATCATCCAGGAAGAAGGCGCCGAACTCGTGGTGCTGGCCCGCTATATGCAGGTGCTGTCCAACGATCTGTGCAAAAAGCTGTCCGGCCGCGCGATCAACATCCACCACAGCTTCCTGCCCAGCTTCAAGGGCGCCAAGCCCTACTACCAGGCCCATGACCGCGGCGTGAAGCTGATCGGCGCCACGGCCCACTATGTGACGGCCGACCTCGACGAAGGCCCGATCATCGAGCAGGACGTGGCCCGCGCCGACCACACCGACACCGTGGAAGACCTCACGGCCCGCGGCCGCGACACCGAAAGCCAGGTGCTGGCGCGTGCCGTGAAATGGCATAGTGAACGCCGCGTGATTCTCAACGGTCACAAGACCGTGGTGTTCCGCTGATTGCGCCGGGCTTGGGACTGGTCGGCATGAGCAGCAGCGCCTGGACCAGCGTCACGGCGCGGCGCATTCCGCCCATCCAGTGCCTGCTCACCTTCGAGGCCCTGGCGCGCCTGCGCTCGGTCACGCAGACCGCCGAGGAGCTGTGCGTCACGCCCAGCGCCGTGAGCCACCGCGTCAAGCAGCTGGAGCAGATCCTGGGCACGCGGCTGTTCGGCCGCGCCGACTTCTCGCTGACCACCGACGGCAGCGCCTATCTGGCCCATGTGCGCGAAGGCCTGGGTGCGCTGCAGCGCTTTCCCGGGGCCTCGGCCGCGCCGGGTCGCAGGCGGCTGAAGCTGGCCGTGACGCCGACCTTTGCGCGCGTGATCCTGATCCCGCGGCTGCGCCAGTTCACCGAGGCCTACCCCGAGATCGACATCGCGCTGCAGGTCTCGATCCCGCTGCTCGACGTGATCGGCGAGGACGCAGACCTGATGGTGCGCTTCGGCGCCGGCCACTATGCCGATGTCGAGCATATCGAGCTGGCGCGCGACATGGTCACGCCGCTGGCCTCGCCCAGCTTTGTGCGCGAGCACGGCCCCTTCGAGCGTCCCGAAGACCTGGAAGGCATGCCACTGCTGCGCAGCCCACTGGAGCCCTGGCGCACCTGGTTTGCGGCCACCGGCCTGGACATGGCCGAGCCCAACGAGGGCTCGCAGTTCAACGATATCGGCCTGATGTGCGACGCGGCCTCGGCCAGCATGGGGATTGCGCTGGTGCGCCACAAGCTGGGCGCGCCCTGGCTGGAGAACGGCACGCTGGTGCGCCTGTTCGAGACCGATGCGCCCAGCCCCCATGCCCACTATCTGTGCTGGAAGACCGGCATCATGGACCGCTGGGAATGCGCGGCCTTTGCCGACTGGCTGCACAAGTCCATGAGCTGATCCCTTCAGGAGCCCCGCCATGCATCTGCGGCCCAAGAGCTATCCGGGCATAGACCAGAACCAGGCGCTCAACAGCGCCGCGAACTCGCTGCTGATCCATGCGCTGGCGGGCACCGGCAAGACCACCACGCTGGCGATCAAGGCCGCCGACCTGATCCGCACCCGGGGCGCACGCAACATCCTGATGCTGGCCTACTCGGAAGCCGGGCTCAGGGCCATCTGGGCACGCCTTGGCGAATTCACGACCGTGCTACCCGAGGAGCTGCGCATACTGACCCTGGAACAACTCTGCGCCCAGGTGCTCAGGGAGCAGGGCGACCCCGTGCCCATGCTGGCCTCGACGCTGGAAAAGAATCTGCTCATCCAGCAGGCGCATGACGCGCTGCTCCAGGAATTCGAGCGGCAGGCGCAGCCCGAGTCCCCCGAGCTCGCCGACTACCTGGCCCGCCCGCTGGACATCAATGCCTTTATCGCCTTCGAGGCCCTGGCCAAGCAGCGCCTGCTGGCGCAGCAACTGGAGAGCTCCGGCCTGGATGCTCTGCAGTTCTGCAGCGACCAGGAGCTGGACTACGGGCTTTACCGGCTGCTGTGCAAATACGAGCGGCTGCGCGAGGGGCCGACCCAGGAGCCGCTGTTTTATG
>JAFAIY010000549.1 GCA_019236485.1 Comamonas sp.
GGGGGCTGCGGGCGGCTGGCCCTGGACCAAGCCCGAGCGCCCCTGCGGCACGGCCGTCAGAGGGCTGGGGGGCGGGTGCTGTCCCTGTCGCGGTCCCTGGTTCAAGGCGTGGCTGCCGGCGACCAGCGCCGCTGCACCCACGGCGGCTCCGGCCGCACCTGCGGCCAGGCTGCCGGCCTGCGGGCCATGCGGCGGAGCGAAAGCCCCTGCGGCCTGGGGCTGCATGGGGGGCGCCGCATGCGATGGCGGGCCGCCGTTTTCATAGATATTGCTCACGTTGTCCGTGCGGCGGATGTTCTGCACCACGGTGCGCGACTGCGAGACATAGGTGGTGTTGTTGTAGACCACGGCCGGGCGGGCCTGCGGTGGCGGGGGGCGGTCGCCGTGGTGCCAGCGCCTGTCGGGATCGCCCCAGTGCATATTCCATGAATTCCAGCCCCAGGACGGATGCCGCTCCATGGACTCGGCCAGCACGATGCCGGCGCCAAAGCCCAGCAGGCCCGCGACCACGGGCACGCCGGCCACGGCAACCGGGGGCGGCACTTCCACATACTGGTAGCCGTCGTACACGGGCAGCGGTTCACCATAGACCACGCCGGGGTCGTACTGGGGAACATAGACGGTGTCCACCTGGGAGGGCGCAATCTCTATGTATTGCTCGGGGGACTCGATGACGGGCTCGGGCAGCGGCGTGACCATGGCGCCCGGCGTATAGGCCATGGCGCTGGGCGTGGCGGCCACGTTCACGCGGAGCTGCTTGGAGGTCTTGAGCGTGCCAGCCTTGTAGGCGCGGTTGCGCATGACCTGTATGGCATTCATCACGTCCGACGGGTCGTTGTAATAGGCCTTGCCCAGGGCCGTGGTCCAGGGCAGGTTGGACGCCATCTGCTCCAGCACATTGGGAAACTGGGTCAGCGATTTGACGGAAGGATCCCAGTTCTGGGCGTTGACGGCATTGGTCAGCGCCGTCTTCTGCAGACCGGGGTTCTGTGCCAGCCAGGTTTCGGCGGCGCCGATCTGGTCGGGATAGGTGGCGCCGGCCAGGATCTGGGCCACCAGCTTGTCGGGGTAGAGCGCAATGGGCGCGACCATCTGGTAGAGCACCTCGGCCGAAGGCGGGGTGTAGGCCGCGGGCTGCATCGCCGTGCTGCCCGCGGGACTCACCGGGGCCGCGGAGGGCGCGGCGCTCGTGGCCGGAGTGTCCTTGTCGTTGCAGGCGCTCAGCAGCAAAAGCGCGGCGCAGGTGGTGGCGGCAAGTTGCCAGGGCATGCCGGCCTGGCGACCAAGGCCTTGCCGGCTTGCGGGGGAATGCGACATCTGACTCTCCTTGGGCTTGGGCCCTCTGCTATCTCAACGTCATCATGGACTTGCCGTTGACAGCTGCTTGTAAGCAAAAGAAGAAAGCTGAACCCGCAGCGTTGACAGCAAAAAGCCCAGGCCATGCCTGGGCTTGGAGCGCGGAGTCTCGGCGATGTCAGCGCATGGCCGGTCGGCCGGGGCTTATTCCAGCGCCTCTCCCATCAGGGTTGCCGAGCCCAGTTGGTCCAGCGGCTTGCCGTTGACCTGGAATTCGCCGTTGGCATAGACGATCAAGGTGCTGAGCATGCCGCCCTTGTCCTCGAAAACGCCTTGCGCCTTCAGATTGTCCAGGCTGGACTGGGCCTGGGCTTTTGCGGCGGCCTCGATCTCCTCGGCCGGGTAGTCGTTTTCGTCATCGAGAGTGGCGATCAGACTGCGGCGCTTGCGCGACAGCATGAAGCTGTCCAGCACGGGCTGGGGCAACTGGGCCTTGAGGCTGAGCTTGACGTCCTTGAGCAGGCGGCTCATGTTCTGGCCATCGCCCAGGTATTCCACGGCAGCGCCGAATTCGCTCACGCCTTCGGGCGTGCGCATGGACAGGCGCGTGATCTCGATGGCAGGTTTGCGCGCCAGGGCCTGGGCCACGGTCTTGGTCAGCTGGCCGCGCAGGTCGTGGCCGGCGGCGCCGTCATCGCCATCCTCGGCGTCATCGCCGTCCTTGGCGGCGTTCAGCGGGCTCTGGCGCTTGGCCATTTCCATGACCTGATTGATCCAGCCCGCATCCACATTGCGGAAAGCCATGTCCAGTGCCAGATCGTCGGCTTTTTTGTCGTCGAGCTTGGCGCTCTTGATGCCGCTTTTGAAAATCATCTCCACCACATCGCCCTTGAGGACCGTGTCGGAATCCATGCTGATGCCTTCGAAGCTGGAGGTCGAGGCTTTATCTTCCTCCTGTTTGCGGGTCTCAAGCTTGGCAATCGTCAGCGCAAACGGGCCGGTCCAGAACTGCTGGCCTTCGGGCTGTTTCACGTCAAAGCGCATATTGGCCTTGTCCATGCTGAAACTGCCTTCCTCATCCTTGAACTGCAGGGCCGCAAAATTGGCCGTGCCCTTGGCGGCCTTCATATCGGCCGGCATATTCCAATCGATTTTCATGCCGCCCCATTGCATATCGCTGTCACTGACCTTGGCGCTAATCGCGGGCGAAGTCATGACGTTGGAGCTGCTGCGGTTCCAGCCGAGTTTGGTTTCCACTTCCAGCGGCGAGCGGCCATTGAGCGCGGTCTTGACTGCGGCGTCGGTATCGTCGGGCAGATTGAAGCGGGTGTGGATCTCGGCCGCATGACCCAGGGGCAGGGGACCGTGGCTGATCTGGTGTTCGGCGGTGAACTGCAGAGGCTCGTCGCCGCGCTCCAGCGTCCACACCGTCTTGGCCGTGGAGGAGAACGCGCCGCGCTCATAGCTGGTGATCTGCACCTTCAGTCCGTCCTGGCTCCATTTGGCCGCGCCCTCGGTAAAGCCCTGCTGCAGTTTGCCGCCCATGTAATAGCTGGTGCCCAGAGCGCCTGCCACCACGATCGCGGCCGCCGCCGCAATACCTATGCCCACTTTCTTGTTCATTGTTTCCCTAGATGATTGATAAAAATATTTGGAACCGCTGCTTATTGCTGTCCGATAGCGGATTGGGTGAGCGGGATTGTAGAAAAAAAAGCCGGAGATTATCGATCCCGGCGGAAATATATGGGAATCTTCAGGGAGTATCTGGTTTCTCAACCCGGGGAATTGAAAGCCGATACTCGATTTAAATATATCAATTTGTATATTGATGCTATCTTTCCGAGCCGGATTCGATTTATGACCCGTGCGCAAGGTTTGCAGGCAATAAAAAAGCTGCCAATGTTTCCATTGGCAGCCTGGGCTAAATGCGGATGGCGGGCTTATTTACCCCACGAATCCTTGAGGCCGGTGATTTTGTTGAACACGGGCCTGTCGCTCGCATGGTCCTGGCGATCGGCCACGAAATAGCCAAAGCGCTCGAACTGGTATTTGTCATCGGGCTTGGCGGCCTTCAGTGACGGCTCCACATAGGCCGTCACGACCTTCAGGCTGTCGGGGTTCAGCAGGGTCAGGAAGTCCTTGCCGCCGGCATCGGGCTGGGCATCGGTGAACAGGCGGTCATAGAGGCGCACCTCGGCCTGCAGGCCGTCGGCCACGCCCACCCAGGTGATGGCGGCCTTGACCTTGACGCTGTCGGCACCCGGCGTGCCGCTCTTGGTGTCGGGCACCACGGTGGCCAGCACCTTGGTGATATGGCCGTCGGCATCCTTCTCGCAGCCCGTGCACTCGATCACATAGCCGCCCTTGAGGCGCACCTTGTTGCCGGGGAACAGGCGCTTGTAGCCCTTGGGCGGCACTTCGGCAAAGTCCTCGCGCTCGATCCAGACCTCGCGGCCCAGCGTGAAGTGGCGCTCGGGCACGGCCTCGCCTTCGGCATGGTGGGGCAGGGCCGGCAGAGAGCAGGCTTCCAGATGGTCGGCATTACCAAACACCTGGGCCCAGTTGGTCAGCTCCAGCTTCACGGGATCCAGCACCACCATGGCGCGGTGGGCCTGGTTTTCCAGGTCTTCGCGCAGGCAGCCGTCCAGCGTGCCGTAGTCGATCCAGGCGTAATCCTTGGTCACGCCTATGCGCTCGCAGAAATTGCGGATCGAGGCCGGCGTGTAGCCGCGGCGGCGCAGGCCGACCACGGTGGGCATGCGCGGGTCGTCCCAGCCACTGACAAATTGGTTGTCCACCAAATGCTTGAGCTTGCGCTTGCTGGTGATCACATAGGTCAGGTTCAGGCGCGAGAATTCATACTGGCGCGGCTGGGGCGCGTCGATCAGGCCGCCGGCGCGCAGGTGGTCGAGCAGCCAGTCGTAGAACGGGCGCTGGTCCTCGAACTCCAGCGTGCAGATGGAGTGGGTGATGTGCTCGTAGGCATCCTCGATGGGGTGCGCAAAGGTGTACATCGGGTAGATGCACCACCGGTTGCCGGTGTTGTGGTGCTCGGCATGGCGCACGCGGTAAATGGCCGGATCGCGCAGATTGATATTGGGCGCGCTCATGTCGATCTTGGCGCGCAGCACGGCGGCGCCGTCGGCCAGCTTGCCATCCTTCATGTCGGCAAAGCGCTGCAGGTTCTCGGCCACCGAGCGGTCGCGGAACGGGCTGTTCACGCCGGGACGGGTGAAGTCGCCGCGGTTGGCCTTCATCTCGTCGGCCGATTGCTCGTCCACATAGGCCAGGCCCTGTTCGATCAGGTAGACCGCGCAGCGGTGCATGAAATCGAAGTAATTGCTGGCGAAGTACAGGTTCTCGTGCCCGTCGGCATCCTTCCAGTCAAAGCCCAGCCATTTGACGGCATCGATGATGCTGTCCACATATTCCTGGTCTTCCTTCTCGGGGTTGGTGTCGTCGAAGCGCAGATGGCAGACGCCGCCGAAATCGCGCGCCAGACCAAAGTTCAGGCAGATGGACTTGGCGTGGCCCACGTGCAGATAGCCGTTGGGCTCGGGCGGGAAGCGGGTGCGGATCTTGGCCTCGTCCACCTGGCCCTGCTGGTGGTGCTGGGCGTCGCCGGGGTTGCCGCCCCAGTGGCGCTGGGCGTAAGTGCCCTTGTCCAGATCCGATTCGATGATCTGGCGCAGGAAATTGGTGGGCTTGACCGCTTCGGCAGCGGCGTTGGAGTGTTGGGATGCGTCAGCAGAACTCATGGCGCCATTTTAGGCGTGCTGCCGTGACTTCATGCAGCCGGTACACAGTGCCGCAGGCCCGGGTGTGCATTTGGACACAATGTTTTCGGGGAACCATGCCATCCTATGTGGTGTCTCAGGCGTTATAACCTTAGGGCCGATAGCTCAGCTGGATCTGACAGCTCTGCCCGTGATGACTCAGAAACAGAGGAGAGATTGTGATGTTCAAGTCAACTTCGCCCCGTATTGCAAAGCTGCTGGCGACCGGTGCCGTGGTCGCGGCCGGCCTGATGGGTGCCGTGGCCGCCCAGGCCCATGGCGGCGTCAGCCTGTCCGTGGGCATCGGCGTGCCGGGTGTGGCCGTAGGCGTGGGAGCTCCCGTGTATGCCGCCCCGTATTACGCCCCCGCTCCGGTCTATGTGGCGCCGCCCCGTCCCGTGTATTACGCCCCGGCTCCCGTGTATTACGCTCCGCCGGTCTACCGTCCGGCTCCCGTGATGGTGGTTCCGGGCCCGGTCTACTACCGCGGCGGTCCGCGCTGGCACCATCACCATGGCTATGGCCGCTGGTAATCCGCGCACAATCCAGCAACGGCTGCCTAGGCAGCCGTTTTTTTATGGCCGGATTCCGCTTTTGCGGCTCGCATAATCCGGGGTACCCCTAGAACCAGGAGATCCCGTCCGTGAAAACCGTCTACGTCCTCAATGGCCCCAATCTCAATCTGCTGGGCATGCGCGAACCCGCCATCTACGGCTCGGCGACCCTGGAAGATGTGAGAAAACTGTGCGAGGCGGCCTGCGCCAGGCATGGTCTGGCGCTGGAGTTTCGCCAAAGCAACCACGAGGGCGAGCTGGTGGACTGGATACATGAGGCCGGCCGCAGGCATGCCCAGGGCGAACTGGCCGCCCTGATCCTCAACGCCGCCGCCTATACCCATACCAGCGTGGCCATTCTGGATGCGGTCAAGGGCACGGCCGTGCCGCTGGTGGAACTGCATATCAGCAATGTCCATGCGCGCGAGAGCTTCCGCCACCACTCCTATCTGTCGGCGGCCGCGCGTGCCGTGATGTGCGGCTTTGGCGTGGCCGGCTATGGCCTGGCCATTGATGCGGTGGCACAGTGGTGATTGCCGGTGATGCGCCGACGCTGTCTCTGAGGCATACGGCCGGGGAGCTGGGCCTGGCTTTGCCGGACTCCATGGCCGGGCTGCTGGGCCGTGCCCAGCGGGTGCAGACCCGTCTCGGCCCCGATGTGGATGGCGGCTCCATGGTCTGGCATGGCTGGCAGCCGCCTGCCGGCACAGCGCGGCGGGACCTGCCGCTGGTGTTGCTGCATGGCGGCAGCGGCAGCTGGACGCATTGGTTGCGCGTGATCGAGCCCCTGACCAGCGCCGGCTTCAGCCTGTGGCTGGCCGATCTGCCGGGCTTTGGCGAGTCCGCCGCCGTGCCCGGCGGCGCGGATGTGGACACCATGCTCGAGCCTCTGGCCTATGGCATGGAGCAGTTGCTGGGCAGCGCCGCGGCCGGGCCGGTATGCGATCTGGTGGGCTTTTCCTTTGGCGGCATGACGGCGGGCCTGCTGGCCGCCGCCCATCCGGAACTGGCGCGCCGCCTGCTGCTGGTCGGCGCCCCGGGCATGGGCATGACCGCGGGGCGCGCGGTGCGCCTCAAGGGCTGGCGCCATCTGCCCGGGCTTGAGGCGCAAATGCAGGCCCATCGCTACAACCTCGCGGCCCTCATGCTGCACGACCCTAAGCTGATTGACGAGGAGACGCTGGCGCTGCACGCCCTCAATGTGGCGCGCGACCGCCTGCCGCGCCGGCGGCTGTCGCAGACCGATATCCTGGCCCAGGCTCTGACCCGGGTGAAGGCGCCGGTGGCCGCGATCTATGGCGCCCATGATCCGCTCTACACCGGCCGGCTGGCCGAGCTGCAGGCGCTGCTGCAGCGCCAATGCCATGGTCGTCTGCACTGGCAGGCGATAGAGGGCGCGGGCCACTGGGTGCAGCATGAGGACCCGGACGCATTCTGCGCTGCGCTGCAGCAGGCCTGGCCATGACGACGGCGCTCGAATTGACCGAGGCCGATGTGCAATGGACGGCGGTGCGTTCCCAGGGCCCGGGCGGCCAGAATGTGAACAAGGTGGCCAGCGCCGTGCATCTGCGCTTCGATATCCGGGCCTCGCGTCTGCCCGAGGAGGTGCAGCAGCGTCTGCTGGCGCTGGGCGATTCGCGCATCACCGCGGACGGCGTGGTGGTCATCAAGGCCCAGAAGTACCGCACGCAGGAGCACAACCTCTGGGATGGCTTGCAGCGCCTCAACGCTCTGGTCGCCACCGTGGCCCGGCCGCCGCGCCCGCGCAAGGCCACCAAGCCCACCTGGGGCTCCCAGCAAAGGCGCTTGAAGGGCAAGAGCGTGCGCTCCGATGTCAAGGCCTTGCGCGCCAGGGTCAGGGACTGAGACCGTGCTCGCGCCCTAATGGAATTGATAGCGTCAAGCGCTTGAAGCAAAAGCGTTCTAGACTGGAAGCATCGAGATTCCGCGGATTCAGCATTCGGAGTGTTTCATGACCTCTCTGCCTTTGACTTTTCTTGCGCGTCCCGCCCGGCCCGCAGCCGGCCAGGAGGCCTGGCTGCTGGTGTTGATGCATGGCGTGGGCAGCAATGAACAGGACCTGTTCGGCCTGGCGCCCCATGTGCCGCCGCAGTTCCATGTGCTGAGCCTGCGCGCGCCCTTCACCATGGGCCAGGGCGCCTATGCCTGGTTCCAGTTCTCGGTGGGGGCGGACGGCACACGCCATATCAACGTGCCCCAGGAGGAGCAGGCGCGTGCCCTGGTCCAGCAGAGCGTGGCCAGCGCCGCGCGGCAGCTGGGCATTCCGGCCGAGCGCGTGGTGCTAGGTGGCTTCAGCCAGGGCGGCATCATGAGCCTGAGCCAGCTGCTGACCCAGCCGCAGAGCCTGCGCGCGGCACTGGTCTGGCACAGCCGCCTGCTGCCCGAAATCGCTGCCCTCCATGCTCCTGCATCGGCTTTTGCGGGCAAAGCTGCCTGGGTCAGCCACGGCACTTACGACAATGTGATTCCGCTGACCAGCGCCCATGCGGTGCGTGACCGGCTGCGCGCTCTGCCGCTGCAACTGAGCTATCACGAGTACCCGGGTGCGCACGAGATCCGGCCCGAGGAGCTGCGCGCCAGCATGCGCTGGCTGCAGGACTTGACGCTGCCGGCCGCGGACGCGGCCTTTCAGTGACCTGCGGTCTTCGAGAACAGATTGATCACCAGCACGCCCGCAATGATCAGCCCCATGCCGATGACGGCGGCCCAGTCCAGCTTCTGGCCCTGCCAGAAATAGGCCACCGCGGAGACCAGCACGATGCCCACACCGGACCAGATGGCATAGGCCACGCCCGTGGGAATGGTGCGCAGCGTGAGCGACAGAAAGTAAAACGCCACCGTATAGCCGGCAATGGCGACTGCCGTGGGCGCGAGCCGCGTAAAGCCCGCGGCCTTGGCGAGAAAGGAAGTGGCGATGACCTCGGCCACGATGGCCAGGCCCAGATATACAAAGTTCGTCATGGCAGGCAAATGTAGTGGTCGCGGCGCAGCAGGTCTGCTCAGGCCTCGCAAACCCTTGCAATGCCCAGGCCTGCCACTTGCCAAGGCCGTAGCGGCTGGCGCACATTGGAGCTGGGTTCCGCTTCCATGGAGGACGCTTCGATGCCGCAGTTGAATGCACGGCCGCCCGGTGTTCCCGAGCCCGTGGATGAGCCGCAGGATGTGCCACCGGGCGAGGTTCCGCCCCAGCCCCAGGATATGCCGCCGAATATTTAGCGGCGGCACCAGGCCGTTTGAGCGGGCCTAGATGGCCGGGTACTCGCCCGTGCCTTCGGGCCAGGGCGTCAGCACCTCGAAGCCGGTTTCGGTCACCAGCACCATATGCTCCCATTGGGCGGAGAGCGACTTGTCGTTGGTGATCACGGTCCAGCCATCGGGCAGCTCGCGCGTGGCGGCCTTGCCCGCATTGAGCATGGGCTCGATGGTGAAGATCATGCCGGGCTGCAGCAGCAGGCCCTGGCCGGGCGTGCCGTAGTGCAGCACCTGGGGCTCGTCGTGGTAGACCTTGCCTATGCCGTGGCCGCAGTATTCGCGCACCACGGAAAAGCGCTCGCGCTGGGCCACGCTCTGGATCGCATGGCCCACATCGCCCAAGGTGGCGCCGGGCTTCACGGCGCGGATGCCCGCGACCATGGCCTCATAGGTGGTGTTGGTCAGGCGCTTGGCCAGATTGCTGGGCTGGCCCACGTAGTACATGCGGCTGGTGTCGCCTATCCAGCCTTCGGGCGTGGTCACGGCCACGTCCACGTTGACGATGTCGCCGTCCTTGAGGGTCTGCTTGGCATCGGGGATGCCGTGGCAGACAACATGGTTGATGGAGGTGCACACGGTCTTGGGAAAACCGTAGTAGCCCACATTGGTCGGGGTGCAGCGCAGCTCGTCGACGATGTAATCGTGGCACAGCTTGTCCAGATGCTCGGTGCTCACGCCGGGCTGGACATGAGGGGTGAGCATGGCCAGAACCTTGGCCGCCAGGCCGCCGGCCTTGCGTGAGAGAAAGATGTCGCTGGCGTCGTGTATGGGCACGGCCTTCTGCTTGCCGCGCTTCATTGCAGACCTCCTACCAGGCGTACGGGGCGTGGGCGGCGCAAGGCCTCGGCCTCCTGGCTGGCCGTGGGCTGCAACTCGCGCTCGGCCTCCTTGAGCAGCAAGGCGCAGATGTCTGCGTAATTGAGCTGCGGGTGGTGTTCGGCGATCTGGCCCACGCGCAGCCAGTGCTCGGCCTGGGCGTTGATGGAGCGGCCCAGGGCCGCGCTGGAGAGCCGGATCTGGTCATGCAGCCGGTCTGAAATTTTGACGATTCCCATGGGCGCGCATCATACTGCTATATACGTTTCGTATATTGACAAACGCCAATTGCAATATTTATGGCGCGGATTTTGCCGGGGCTGACAGATGACCGCGGCGGTCAGCGCCGATTTTGGGGCGGCGATCTGCAGGCTGCTAGTGAATTTGATAGCGCAATGCGCGTGCTGTCCAATGGCTTGGGCCGGATGGGAGCATAACCGGCGAAGCGGCCCGTCGCGCAGCGGGTGGCAAGCCTCTCAAGTCTTATAAAAGATATATATCAGGTGTTTTGCCTATGTCCCTATTGAGTTTCTTGCTATCAAAGTTGAAAAACAATGGGTGGCCGGGCGGCGATGGGTCGCGCTGGCGTTGAATCAAGGCAGATACAGGGGTGTGCATGGAAAACGCAGGCAATCGGACGGAGCAGGGCAGGGAGCTGGTGCAGAACACGGAGGGTGCAAAGCCCATGCTCAAGCCTCAAAAGGGACAAGCGGCGCGCATCGTGGTGGTGGGCGGCGGCGTGGCCGGGCTGGAGGTGGCCACGGCCCTGGGCAAGCTCAAGAGCGACTGCATAGACACCGTGACGCTGGTGGACAGCGACTCGGCCCATGTCTGGAAGCCCATGTTGCACACGATTGCGGCCGGCACGCGCGATCTGGCCCAGCAGCAGACCACCTACCTGGCCCAGGCCACGGATGCCGACTTTGCCTACCAGCCCGGCGAGATGTGCGGCCTGGACCGCGAGGCGCGCGAGATACTGCTGGCCCCCATCCACGCCCCCGATGGCCGCGAGCTGGTCGCGGGCCGCCGTCTGCCCTATGACAAGCTGGTCATCGCCGTGGGCAGCGGAGCCAACGACTTCGGCACCCCCGGCGTGCATGAGCACTGCTTCATGATCGACTCGCGGCGCAAGGCCGATGCCTTCAACCAGGAAATCCGCCTGAGCATGGTGCGCTGCATGACCAGCGGCGAGCAGCTGCAGGTCGCCATCGTGGGCGGCGGAGCCACGGGCGTGGAGCTGGCGGCCGAGCTGGTGCAGCTTGCCGAAAGTGCCCACGCCTATGGCGCACTGGGCGAGGCCGCCAAGTTCCGCATCGTGCTGATCGAGGCCGGGCCGCGCCTGCTGCCCAGCTTTCCCGAGGAAATCTCGGAGGCCACCAGGGTGCGGCTGCAGGCGCTGGGCGTGTCGGTCATCGTGGGCGGGCGCGTCAGCCGCGCCACCGAGCAAGGCTTCGAGCTGGCCAATGGCGAGCTGATTCCCGCCAGCCTGCGCGTCTGGGCTGCCGGAGTGCAGGCGCCGGGGTTTCTGACGCAGCTGGGTCTGCAGACCACGCGCAACAACCAGCTGCTGGTCAATGACGAGCTGCAGACCAGCGACCCCGACATCTATGCGCTGGGCGACTGCGCCAGCTATACCCTGCCGGGCCAGGATGCGCCCCTGCCGCCCACGGCCCAGGTTGCCCACCAGCAGGCGCGCTATCTGATCGAGACCCTGCCCGCTGTGCTGGAGCGGCCCGGCACCAAGTCCGTGGGTTTCGCCTACCGCGACTTCGGCGCTCTGGTGTCCCTGGCCCACTATGACGCCTATGGCTCGCTGGGCAAGTTCGGCCTGTTCAACGGCGGCCTGATCCGCGGTCGCATGGCCATGCTCAGCCACATCATGCTGTACCGCTCGCACCAGGCGCGGCTCTACGGCTTCTGGCGCGGCGGGCTGCTGTGGCTGATCGATCTGATGAATGCGCGGCTGCGGCCTTCCATCCGTCTGGATTGAGGCCTAGAGCAGGCCTTCTATGGGCAGCCAGCTCAGAATCCTTACCAGGGCGCGCTTGATCCAGCCGGTGCCGGGGTCGGCGTCAAAGCTCTGCGGCTGGCCGGGCTGCTCGGGGTCATGGCCCGTCCAGCGCAGCCGGCCGTCCGCATCCAGTTCCACCTGGTAGGCCATCGCGGGCAGATAGCGGTCCAGCGACCCGGAGACCTGCTGCGCGAGGCCTGGGTGCTCGATGATCAGGCCCTGCTCGGTATTGAGTCTGGCCGAGCGTGGGTCGAAATTAAAGGAGCCGACGAACAGCCGCTGTCTGTCCACGGCAAAGGTCTTGGCGTGCAGGCTGGCGCCGGAGCTGCCCGCCGCGCCTTTGCTGGCCCTCAGGGCCGCGGGCGAGGGCGGCTCGGCTGGCGGCTGGGGTCGCAGATCGACCTGGCGGCGCATCTCGTAGAGCTCTACCCCCATTTCCAGCAAGGGCCGGCGATATTTCTCGTAGCCCGCATGCACGGCGGCCACGTCCGTGGCTTCCAGGCTGTTGGTCAGGACGCGGACCCGCACGCCCCGGGCGCGCAGGCGGCCGAAGTCGTCCACGCCGGCCTGGGTGGGCACGAAATACGGCGATATCAGGTCCAGGGACAGCGCGGGCTCGCCGATAACGGACGGCAGCTGCGACACCAGCAGATCCTCTTTGGCGGCCTTGTCCAGAACCTTGGCCGGATCGTCGCTGACCAGGGGGGTCGGCGCCCATTCCAGGGGTAGATGACCCGAGAGCAGATCCTGGCCGAAGCGGCTTTGCTGCAGGGCCTGGATATAGGCCTGGGCCTCGGGGCGCAGCGCATCGTCCTGCAGGCCCGCGTAGATCTTGCGCAGCGCCTGCTCGGGCATCGCG